>CALLPK010000051.1 GCA_938015415.1 uncultured Saprospiraceae bacterium | reverse complement strand
AAAACCCATTTACGGTCGTATGGGAGAGAACATTTCTTTTTATGATGGATCTCCCGAACCCACTTATAAAACCGAAGGAGACTACGATGATCTTCCTGTGGTCTATCAGGAGTTGGCTCCTTTTAATTTTGATCTGGAAGGACATCGCTACCAACCAAGTATCTTTTGGACGGGGTTACCGGCCGGACTTTGCTTCCGTCGTCAGGATGATCTGATTATTGATGATGATGCGGAATTTGTGGGGCACGTGGTTGGATAGAAATTGTTTTTATAAAAAAAATAAAGGCATTTACCCTTAAAAAGGTAAATGCTTTTTATATTACGGATAGTTTGCAATTTCTCCTAAACCACAAACCAATGCCCATTACAAAGAAAAAATTTGGCCATTTTAAAAATGGAGAAACAGTATACCTGTTTACCCTGAAAAACAAAAATGGCTTGACTGCTAAGATTGTCAGTTATGGCGGTATACTTACAGAATTGTGGACGCCAGATAAAAATGGAAAATTTATCAATATTGTACTCGGGTATAAAAAATTAGAGAACTATCTAAAGCACAGTCCTTATTTCGGAGCAACTGTTGGGCGTTACGCCAACCGAATTGCAAAAGGCCGTTTCAAACTGGAAGGAAAAATTTATCAACTAGCCACCAATAATCCACCCAATCATCTACACGGAGGACCTGGTGGATTGGCACTCCAAAACTGGACCTCAAAATCTACTGAAACGCCCATCGGCCCCGCCTTAACATTAAGTTGTCAAAGTTCCGACGGAGCCGAAGGTTTTCCCGGAAACCTGACGACGACCGTTACTTATACTTTGACGAATAAAAATGAATTGCAAATCGATTACCACGCGATAACGGATCAAACGACGGTGGTTAATTTCACCCATCATTCTTATTTTAATTTAAGTGGAAAAGACAGTGTGTTGGATCACATTTTGCAAATTAAAAGCGACCGAATAACGCCAACTGATAAGACCCTGATTCCGACAGGTAATTATTTGCATGTGCACAATACGCCGTTTGATTTTAGAAAACCCATCCCCCTTGGCGCGCGCATTTTAGAACCCCATATTCAACTAAAAAATGCTGGTGGTTACGATCATAATTGGGTCCTTTCCGATTGGAATAACAAACTGCGATCCGTAGCTGTTTTACATGATCCAGCCAGCGGACGAATGGTCAAGGTCGCAACGACGGAACCAGGATTACAAATTTATACGGGAAATTTTTTAAGCGGAACTCCTACAGAAAAGAAAGGCGAAAAATTTAAAAACTATCAGGCCGTTTGTCTGGAGACACAACACTTTCCGGATAGTCCGAATAAGGGACATTTCCCAAGTACGATTTTAAAAGCGGGGAAAGAATTTAGGAGTGAGACGGTTTATGGATTTGGGATATGGTGACCCTAATGCCCCGCCTTCCTTCGCCAGTTAATCAAAACTACCCCAACAATCAGCAATCCCGCTGCCATCAGCGATTGCCCGCTGATCCCTTCCTGATTTAAATAATACCCCAGCACCAGTGCTACTACCGGATTAATATACGTCGAGGTCACAATCTTCGTTGGAGAAACATTTTGCAATAAAAAATTAAAGGCGGTAAAGGCTATGATTGAACCAAAAATAATCAGATACCACAACGACCAAAATGCCCGCACTCCAATCTGTTGATAATCAAGCATAGGATATTCTCCCAGTAGTAAACCCATTCCCAACATAATAATTCCACCAAAAAACATTTGCAACGCAGCACTTTGTAACAAGGATTCGGGTAAGTTAGCATCGGTCATCCAAATAGAAATATAACCCCAGGCAAGGATTGCCCCAAAGATCGCTGCGACACCCCACAACCAGCTGGCATCGTTTATAAATTCCGGTTGTCCCACCAGTAATCCCATTCCTGAAATTCCCAGCAGGATTCCACCCCACGTATTGAGCGTAGGCTTTTCACTTTTCATTTTCCACATCATCAACACGACCACCAACGGCTCAAACGCCACAACCAAAGCTGCAATGCCCGAATCTACAAACTGCAAAGCCCAAACGACCAGTCCATTGCCCATTGCAAATAAAAATAAGCCCGCAAAAAACGTATTCTGGACTTGTGCCCGAGTAGGTGGCTTCTTCCCAATCATTAGACAGTAGCCGTACAACAGCACACCCGCCACCACAAAACGCATCCCCGCCATCAGAAAAGGAGGCATATCGGCAATCGCCCAGGTATTGGCCAGGTACGTGGAACCCCAGACAAAATAAATAATAACAAAAGCCAGCAGGATTTTAAAGTCCGGTGCTGCTTTTTTTGGGGTTAGTATGGACATGTTTTTTAATTAAAATAATGATAGTACCCAGTAATGCAGATTAAATAATTTAATAATCGCAAAGACCACGATCACCACTAACAAACGGTACGCCCATAAGTTAGCTGATTCATAACGAGAAGCAAAAGTAGCGGCCCACCAGCCACCGGTAGTCTGTCCCACGGCCATTAAAGCGCCCATCTTCCAGTCAATTAATCCCTTCCACTGAAAGATCGCGATAACCACAATCGTATAAATCGCGATGACAAAACTTTTTACTGCATTGGCGTCGGTCATGCTGTGCCGCGCACCCAACACCATGATGGCGAGAAAGAAAATACCCATTCCCATTTGAATAAAACCACCGTAGAACCCAATGGCTAAAAAGGCTGGAATGATCAGCCAGTAATTGCGTTTGATGGTCAGGTCGGTTTCGCGCAGCCAACGTTTGGGTTTGACCAGAATGACCAGAAACATGGCGACCATCATAAAACTAAAAACCTGTTTAAATTGCTCATTGCTTACCCAGACAGCGACCAATACACCGAAGATCGCTCCGATAATCGTCGGGATACCATAAACCCAGCTACGCTCCAAATCCAGTTTGCCATTTTTATAAAATACCCAGCTACCGACCAGCGATTGAGAACAGATGCCCACGCGGTTGGTCCCGTTGGCAACGTTAGGTGGAAGACCCAAAACCTCCGTTAAAATAGTCAAGGTGATTGCCGATCCGTTTCCGGCCAAAGTATTGATGACGCCCGCAATTCCTCCACCAACGATTGCAATTAGATAATGGTAGAATTCCATTATTCTATAATTTTTTGGCAAAGCTCTACCAGAACACTGTTGGCTGATTTGGGGTGAATAAAGCAGACGAGTTTATTGTCCGCGCCGCGTTTGGGTTCTTCATTGAGCAGGCGAAAGCCTTCTTTTCGTAATCGTTCCATTTCAGCATAAATATCTTTAACCTCAAAAGCGATGTGGTGAATACCTTCTCCTCTTTTCTCGATGTGCCGGGCGATGGCGCTTTCCGGTCCGGTGGCTTCCAATAATTCTATTTTAGAAGATCCGGTTTTAAAAAAAGAAGTATTGACTTGTTCCGATTCGACCGTCTCGATTTTATAATGTTTTTTACCAATTAGTAATGCGTAGAGTTCGTTGGCGGCCTTCAGGTCTTTGACGGCGATGCCGATGTGTTCTAGTTTCATATTTGAAAGTAATGAATAATGAATAATTTTTTAATGAATAATGTACGCGATTCGTAGCGTCTATTTAAGTGCAATGATCTTTATAAGTAAATAACACGATAGAAGGCATTATTAATTATTCATTACCCTATTATTCATTAAAACTTATAGAGACTTCGTCCTTCCTCCGTCCACCACTAAATTCGTCCCCGAAATATACGCAGCTGCCGGGCTGGCTAAAAAGGCTACGGCACTGCCAATTTCAGCGGGTGTTGCGAAACGTCCTAATGGAATAGTTTTCATCATTTTTGTCGCTTCTTCGTCCCTGGAGGTTCCATTTTTAGTAGCCCTTGCTTTAAAAATATCTTCCAATCGTCCAGTAGCAGTTGAACCCGGGAGCAGATTATTAACGGTAATTCCGTGTGGTCCGAGTTCAGTAGCCAGGGTTTTCGACCAGTTGGCTACCGCTCCGCGGATGGTATTAGAGACGGCAAGTCCGGTAATAGGTTGTTTGACGGAAGTCGAAATAATATTGATAATCCTGCCGTAATTCCCTTCTATCATTCCTTTGATTACCGTGGTTACCAACAGTTGGTTACAAATCAGGTGATTATTAAAAGCAGTTAAAAAAGCTTCCGGCGTAGCATCCAGAATAGGTCCAGATGGTGGTCCACCCGTATTGTTGATTAGAATATGAATCTGTTTAATGAGCAGAAGTCCGTTCACCTTTTTCTTTAAATCAGCCTGATCTGTAAAATCTGCCACGAGAAAATCGTGGTCTTGCCGGTCAGCGATAATGGCCAGTTCATTGACCGTGTCACTGAGTGCCTCTGCACTACGAGAAACGATGGTGACATTGGCACCAAGTAAGGCCAGTTCGATGGCTGTAGCCTTGCCAATTCCTTTGCTACCACCACAGACGAGTGCATTCTTTCCGGATAAATCTAAATTCATTTTTTTGGTTTGTCTTTATCAGTTGATAAAATATTTCTAATTTAGGGGTTTTGTTCTTACTAGACTTGTTGAATGGTAACAAGTTTTGGCAAAGGTAATGAAGTTGTGTAAGAACCATCGTGCTTATTGGATGCTAAATGAATAGATAAGCAGAATTAATTTTAGCGTAAGATTAATAGACTTTATTCTAAAAAAATATATGTTCTCAAATGAATAAAGACAAAATATACTTTGCCTCGGATTTTCACCTTGGTTCAGACGGTAAACTGACGAGTCGGGAGCGGGAAAAGCAAATTGTACGCTGGCTGGAGATGATTCGAGTAGATGCAGCGGCGATCTATCTGGTTGGTGATATATTTGATTTTTGGTTTGAATATAAAACGGTGGTGCCCAGAGGATATATCCGTTTTTTTGGCAAACTAGCAGAACTACGTGACGAAGGAATTGAGATTGTTTTCTTTACAGGAAACCATGATATGTGGATGTTTGATTATTTTGAAAAAGAACTGGATATTCCGATATACCGAGAACCCATTACGCGACAAATAGGAACCAAAAATTTTTTTATCGGCCACGGGGACGGTCTCGGCCCCGGAGATCACGGGTATAAATTTCTAAAAAAAGTACTATCCAATTCGTTTTGTCAGTGGCTGTACGCACGCCTTCATCCAAATTTTGCCCTTTGGTTGATGCAGTTTTCTTCTGGTAAAAGTCGGGAGATGGAACACGGTATTCCGGCTTTTAAGGGGAAAGACAAAGAATGGCTAGCGATTTTTGCCAATACTTACAGTGCGGATTCTCCGATTGATTACTTTATTTTTGGACACCGACATTTAACCATTGATTGCGCGCTAAATCAGCAATCGGGGCGTTATATAAATCTTGGAGAGTGGCTACACAGCTGTTCTTACGCGGTATTCGACGGAAAAGAATTAGATATTAGATTTTTTGAAAATGAGCATGGAAAAATTATTAAGGTTTAAATTTTTGGGAATATTGGTTGGGGGATTACTGCCACTGTTGGTTTTAGGACAGTCGGTACCTAAGCCATTGGATTATAAGCTGTTGCATACGTTAGATATCTCTTCACCAGTATTTACCACCGATCAACTGCGCAATGTCTATACCGTTACGAAAACGAATGAGGTCATCAAATATACGCCGCAGGGGCAGATACAATTTCGTTATAACAACAATACTTTGGGAAATCTGACTTTTATAGATGCGACCGATCCATTCAATTTATTATTGTTTTATCCGGATTTTCGTCGGGTAATTTTATTAGATAGAACATTGAGCGAAACGGGTGCGTTTGATCTATTTAATTTGGATGTGATCGATGTGCCAGCAGTCGGTATTTCCAGTGATAATAATCTATGGATTTATGATGATTTAAAGTTTAACCTAAAAAAAATAGACCGAAACGGAAGGGTGCTACAAGAGAGCAATAATATCAGTCTGGTGCTAGGAAAAACCCTGGAGCCGAATTTTATTTTAGAGCGCGACAACGGATTATATGTCAATGATCCCGAAATCGGGATTTTGGTTTTTGATTTATTTGGCAATTATAGCAAGAGAATTGATGTGAAAGGACTAGTACAATTTCAGATCATTGATGAGCAGTTGGTTTATTGGCAAAAGGGAGCGCTCCATGTTTTTAATTTAAAATCGCTACAAACGCGTTCAATGGATTTACAATTATCACTTGATGAAGAGCAACTGGTACGTATTGAAAAAGACCGACTCTACGTAAGAACCGGTCCCTTTCTAAAAATTCATCAAATTAAAACCAAACCAGAATAGAAATTTGAATGACAATTATTGTTAAATTGTCATAATATCCTTTTCTTTTGCTTCAATGGTCTTGCCAATTTTAGCGTTGAAACTTTCCACGGATTCCTGTACCTCATTTTCTTTTCTTTTACCCTGATCTTCCGGGTAGCCATCTTTGACTGCTTTTTTGATAAAATCCATCGCTTTTTGGCGGTGGTTTCGGATAGAAACTTTCGCTTCTTCGCCCAGGGCTTTTGATTTTTTAACCAGGTCTTTTCTGCGTTCCTCTGTTAATGGTGGAATGTTTAAAATGACCATTTCCCCGTTGTTTTGGGGTGTTATGCCGAGGTTTGCTTCAAAAATAGACTTTTCAATCGGGCCGATCATCGGTTTTTCCCACGGTTGAATACTGAGCGTTCTGGAATCAGAAAGAATGATATTAGCCACCTGATTCAGTGGTGTAGGCGATCCATAGTAATCGACCATCAGGCCGTTTAACATGGAAGCAGAGGCTTTACCCGCACGAACTTTGAGCAACTCGTTTTCGAGGTGTTCGATCGTTTCGTGCATTCCTTTCTGGGCCTTTGCAATAGTTTCTATTACTTCTTCGTGCATAATAGTTATGATTTAAAAATTGTATTTAATAATTCCTTTGCGAACTTCAATCTGCTTATCTTCGACTAATTTATTAATAATTTGGTCAGCCTGGCCATCGTTATCCTCAATTCCTTGATGAAAGAGCGCAATATAATCTCTTAATAAAACGACTTCCGCCGGACGATTTCCGGTGTATTGCAATCGTTGTACAGTTTCTAACGCTTTACCTTCGATATCCTCTTTGCTAGCGACTTTTGGAGGCTCAGTAGACACCGCGGCACTATGGGAACTTCCATCTTTTGCTTTAGAGGTATTACTTTCGCTGAGATCAATTTGTAAGTCACTATCCGTTTCGTATTCATCTGAAAGATAAGCTTCTTCTTCGTATTCTTCGGTTTCAAATTCTGCTTCGGTTTCTTCGACCGTTACTCGGAGGCAACTTCTTCCACTCTGATTGACAAAATCAATTACGCGATCCAGGTTGGTGGAACCGGATAAGAGGGCGAATTCTATTTCTTCGTCCAGTTTTTCGTCCAGCTTTCCTAATAGAAAAGAAAGATGAAATTCGAGAGAGCCAGTATCAGAGGCTTTAGCGACAATCCATTTTGCGTTTTTTCCCATTCGTTGCATGGCTAAAACCAGCGGAAAAGGAATTTGTTGTTCCTGTGGTCGAATCAGTACGAAAAGTTTATCACAAACTTTTTCAAGTTTTTCAAAACTAATGTGTTGTAGCGTCTTAAACTCGGTAAAGACAAATCGTTTTTTCTTGGTACTCATAGTATTTTTTGGAGCTATAAAATTGGGATATCCCTTCCTGGCAGCAGGTACTAGGTTTGCAAAAAGCATTCCTAAGATTCTGCTATTTTAAAGCTAAATTATAAAAAACAGTTTCTGTCGATTTTCGGGATGCTAAGTTATATTAAAAACAGCGGGGATCAAAATAAAACCCTAAAAACTGATTGCTCAGCTTTTAGGGTTTTAGCTTTATGATAATATTTTAGCCCAAAAATATTCTTAGACTAGCATATTATCGGTTGCTTCCTGCGTAACGGAAAATCAGGTAAACCAGAATTACTAAAGAAGATAAAGCAGCAGAAACGTAAGTCATAGCGGCCCACCAAAGTGCATCTTTTGCCCCTTCTTGCTCTGCTCCTGCAGTGGCTCCACTTTCGTCCAGCCAAACCAGTGCCCGCTTACTCGCGTCAAATTCGACGGGTAGAGTAACAAAGGCAAACAAAGCAGTTACAGCAAAAGCAATGATTACGGCGAGTAGTAACTGTGGAATAGTACCAGCCATCATTAAGGCAATCATTAATCCATATCCCTGAGCAATAGAAGCTACTTTTACTACCGGCACTAATTTAGAGCGCAAAGTTAAAAAGGAATAAGCTTCTGCGTGCTGAACGGCGTGTCCACATTCGTGTGCTGCTACGGCAGCGGCGGCAACGTGACGACCATCATGTACATCGGGGCTCAAAGAAATTGTCTTGGTAACAGGATTGTAGTGATCGGTTAAGACCCCTTGACCACGAACGATTTTCACATCGCTGATGCCATAAAATGCCAGCATTTCAGCAGCGATATCTTGTCCGCTTTGTCCTTTACTCAAAGGAACCTTACTGTATTGGGCAAATTTTGCTTTTAAACGCCCGCTAACTGCTGCGCCGATCATGGTCATAACTCCAGCAATTGCGTAATAAATCATATAATCCATGCTAAACATAAGCTATCTTTTTTTATTTTAAATATAAAAATTTTAATCTAAAAGGTACGCTATTATAATATTAATAACTTCTACTACTAATCTGACCGTAAATTGTTCTTGAAGTCACATAATAGTAGTGGTCAAATATTAAGATACCAGTTTATGACTGGCTTTTTTGGGTTAATATTTCGTTAAAAAGCTTCGTGATACCTCGGCTAAGCATCCCGACCGCTAGCGGTTCCTTCACTTGAATGTCCTAGACATTCATCTTATCGGAATCGTTCAGTCATTTTTTAACATTAATCAGGTATTAGGTGTTCGTTAAAAGGATGATTTTTTAGTTGATTACCGCAAAACCGGTATATTTTTGTAACGCCTCAGGTATTTTAATGCCTTCGCCCGTTTGATTATTTTCCAATAAGGCCGCTACAATTCGGGCCAGTGCCAGTGCGCTACCATTGAGCGTATGAGCGAGCTGCATTTTTTTATTATCGTCGCGGTAGCGTAGTTTTAGTCGGTTGGACTGGAAGGTTTCAAAATTAGAGACAGAACTGACTTCCAGCCATCTTTTTTGTGCTGCGCTGTAGACTTCGAAGTCGAACGTTAGCGCAGACGTAAACCCTAAATCACCACCACAGAGTCGTAAAATTCGGTAAGGAAGTTCTAGTTTTTGTAGTAATCCTTCCACGTGGCTGATCATTTCCATTAGTGTATCGTAAGATTTATCGGGGTGTTCAATCTGTACAATTTCTACCTTGTCAAACTGATGGACCCGATTGAGGCCACGGACCTCTTTTCCGTGCGCACCCGCTTCGCGACGAAAACAGGGAGTGTAACCAGTTAGTTTGATCGGAAAGTCTTTTTCGTCTAAAATTACGTCGCGATAAATATTGGTAATGGGAACTTCAGCCGTAGGAATCAGATAGAGATCATCTTTTTCCATATAGTACATTTGTCCTTCCTTATCAGGTAGTTGTCCCGTTCCTCTGGCACTGGCTTCGTTGACCAGGAGCGGTGGAACAATTTCTTCAAAGCCAGCGTCGGCAGCTTCATCCAAAAACATATTGATGAGCGCTCTCTCAAGTCGGGCGCCCTTACCTCGAAAAAGGGGAAATCCGGCACCGGTAATTTTTACGCCGAGTTCAAAATCAATCAAATTATATTTTTGTACCAAATCCCAGTGTGGCACCGCATTATCCGGGAGGATTGGCAAAGGAGTAGCACAGGGTTTGAATAATTCGTTATCTTCGTCTGTGTTACCTTTCGGAACAGAAGGATGGGGTATATTAGGAAGGTTAAGCAATATTTTTTCCATTTCCAGTTTTACGGTCTGCTGGCGTTCTTGTAGTGCATTGGTTTTTTCTTTTCTTTCGGCTACCTGATCTTTCAAGGTTTCTGCTTCGTCCCTGTTACCTTCTTTATACAATTGACCAATCAATTTGGCGGCTTTGTTATTTTCGGACAAAATCTGGTCGCTTTGGGTTTGGTTTTCGCGTCTTTCGTCATCAAGTGCGATCAGATTGGTGAGCATATCTATGATTTCCTCCGCTTTTAGGTTACGAACCTGCAGTCTTTCAACCAGTAAATCCTGGTTTTCTCTAATAAATTTGATGGTTAACATTAAATATATAGTTATAAGTTGTGATAAAATGGCTTTTAGCAGAACATTGTTGAAAAATTATCGTTTCTTTTTGCAAAGATAATATTTGGATTTATAAAATATTGTGTATTTTTACGCCGTAAGAAAGTTAATCACGCCTGTTTTTTACTTTTTCAGCATTAACTCCCGAATATTATCGAGCTTAAACATGTTTAAGTAGTATTCCCTTTAATTCCCACTTTTTATTATTCCACTTTTTATTATACCTCCTAATAAGTTTAAAGGTTTATAAATTTAAGGTTTTATTAAAATAAAGAACACTCACAGGCAGATCAACAGTTCCATATTCAACAAACATTTCTCAACTGAATCTTATAAATAAATAAGTGGACAGCTTAAAAGTATAGCCTTGTTCACAAATTTATCAAATCAAATCAAAGATATTTTATCAAATAACGTGAAAATAATTATAACACGAGCACTAAATAGAATGACCTTATGAATTGTGAAAATAGTTGGGACGTGCTATTGAATCTAACCTAACAATAATTGAATAATTACTTTTCTTAAAAAACACTTGTATGTACGACATTTTGCAGCTAAATGATATGCTGGTACCCGAACTTAAAGACCTGGCGGAAGAACTGGGATTGAAGGGGTATAAAAAATTGACCAAAAAAGAACTTATCTATAAAATCCTTGACGAGCAAGCAGTAGGGAAAGACGATAGTAGCAAAAAAGAGGTAAAAAAAGAAAAAGTGGAAAAGCGTTCTAAGCCAGTTGCTAAAAAAGTAAAGGTGGAAGGAGACCATTCCGACGAAAGATCTTCTAATCGAAACTATAGTGACCGAAAAACGGCGGCTCGACGCCCCGTCGAACGGGATAGTCGAAGTCGGGATGACCGCGATGATCGCGATCGCCGCGACAATCGTAGCCGGGATAGCCGCGATGATCGTAAGGATAGTCGGGATAATCACGATCGCCGCGACGACCGGGATGACCGCGATCGCAGAGACAGTCGTGATAGCAGAGACAACCGTGATCGTGATGATCGTAGAGGTGATGATCGCCGCGACAGTCGAGATGACCGAGATCGAAGAGACGACCGTCGTGAGGCGCCCGCAGCACCGGATCCCAATAAATTTGATATCGAATTAGATGGTATTATCGAAGGAGAAGGAATCCTGGAAATGATGCCGGATGGTTATGGTTTCTTACGTTCTTCTGATTATAATTATCTGACTTCTCCGGATGATATTTATGTTTCTCCCAGCCAAATTAAATTATTTGGACTGAGAACCGGAGATACCGTTAAAGGTGCAATTCGTCCACCAAAAGAAGGAGAAAAATATTTTGCTTTATTAAGAGTATCCAATATTAATGGTCTGGAACCTCAGCAGGTAAGAGACCGGGTACCTTTTGATTATCTGACACCTTTATTTCCAAACGAAAAATTTCAGTTAACGGACGCTAAAGGTAACGGAAAAGATTACGGAGAGCGAATGATTGATTTGTTTTCTCCAATTGGAAAAGGACAACGTGGTTTGATCGTCGCACAACCTAAAACGGGTAAGACGTTCCTACTGAAAGATGTTGCTAATGCAATTGCAAAAAATCATCCTGAGTGTTATTTACTGGTTCTGCTGGTGGATGAACGGCCGGAAGAGGTAACCGATATGAAGCGTCACGTAGATGCGGAAGTAGTGGCATCGACGTTTGATGAGCCGGCGGATAACCACGTAAGGGTAGCCAATATTGTACTCGAGAAAGCCAAGCGTTTGGTAGAGTGTGGCCACGATGTGGTGATCCTCCTTGATTCAATTACCCGATTAGCGAGAGCTTATAACACTGTAGCACCTGCTAGTGGAAAAGTATTGTCGGGTGGTGTGGAAGCAAACGCTCTGCACAAGCCGAAAAAATTCTTTGGGGCGGCGCGTAACGTTGAAAATGGTGGCTCGTTGACTATCCTGGCTACTGCGTTGATTGATACCGGTTCCAAGATGGATCAGGTAATCTTCGAAGAATTTAAAGGTACGGGTAACATGGAACTACAGTTGGATCGTTCTTTGGCCAACAAGCGCCTCTACCCCGCTATCGACCTTACCAAATCGAGTACACGTCGGGAAGACTTACTATTTGATAAAGAAACGCTACAGCGAATGTTTATTCTGCGTAAGCACTTGTCAGATATGAAGCCGGACGAAGCAATGGAATTCTTACGTAAGCATATGTTACATACGCAAACGAATGAGGAGTTTTTGACTTCAATGAATGGCTAGTGGTTCAGCCCAAAGATTCGGAATAATCAATAATAATTTGTAAGTTAGCTAAAAAAGATGAGAGTAAACGGAGCTAAGGCTATACCGATGAAAGATAGCCACAAAGAATTTTATGAGAAAGTACTTTTAAAGAAGAGTATAGAACGGAATAGATACCAACGTGCTAAGATTTTAATATTAGCTCATAGCGGATTAAATAATTCGGAGGTAATGCGTGAAGTTGGAGTAAGTTATAAAATGGTGAAGAAGTGGCGTTCTCGCTGGCTAATGGGTTATGAAAGATTATGTGGGTTGACAAAAGAAAAAGAGCAAGAATATCTGCAATTTTTTTTAAAGGATAATCCTCGCAGTGGACTGCCAAAGAAATTTACAGATGCTCAAGAAAAAGCAATTGTAGCGCTGGCTTGCCGAAGACCTCGAGACTATGGAATAGAGATGACTGATTGGACTTTAGAAATGTTAAGCAAAGTGGCTGCGACGGAGAAAATAGTAGAAAGTATATCAAGCTCACAAGTGGATCGACTTTTAAAAAATGCAGACCTTACAACCTCATAAATCAGAGTATTGGTTGTATCCGAAAATAGATAATTGGAGTTTATTTGTAGAGCGAGTCGAGTTAATTTGTCAATTGATAAAGCAAAGTACGCAAAAGGAAAGTCCGAATTGTCACCTGTTGAGTATTGACGAGAAATCGGGAATACAAGCACGAGAGAGATACGAGGAAAGAGGCCCTAAAAGTAGAGGTTTCAAAAGACGAAAAGAATACGAATATGTGCGTCATGGGACGAGTAGTTTAATTGCAGCAGTCCAAGTAGAAAATGGTAAAGTGATAAAACATCATCAAGGTCCAACTAGAGATGAAAGTGATTACTGTGAATTTATTAAAGAGCTAGTAAATGAGTTACCAGAGTTAGACCAGATAGTTATTTTAGCAGATCAATTAAATACTCATGTATCAGAATCCTTAGTGTTATGGATGGCAGAATTAGAAGGGTATGAAAGAAAAGAGCTAGGAAAGAAAGGCAAAGAAGGAATACTAAAAAGTATGGAAAGCCGAAAACTTTTTTTAGAGAAATCACTGCATAGAGTAAGATTTATATTTACGCCAAAGCACTGCTCTTGGCTCAATCCAATAGAAAATTGGTTTGCAAAATTGCAGAGACATATTATCAATAAAGGAAATTTTACGAGTGTGGTTGATCTAGAAACGAAAATTGATAAATATATTCTGTTTTATAACAACGAATTAGCAAAATGCGATAAATGGAGATTCAAAGGCTTTACCAAAGGGAAAGTATTAGAAAACACTGCTTAGTACGAACTTAAGGGCTGAGCCACTAG
>CALLPK010000050.1 GCA_938015415.1 uncultured Saprospiraceae bacterium | reverse complement strand
CGTCAGAATTACGGTGTACTGACCGTCGTCCGGATAAGTATGCGTTGGGCTTTCTTCCGCACTGTTGGTGCCGTCCCCAAAATCCCAGTTGTAGCTCGTTGCGTTGGTGGAGGTGTTCGTAAACGTTACCGTATTTTCATCAGAACTTGTAGTAAAGTCTGGAACTGCAAGCGGTGCGACTACGATATAATCTGTTTCAGTAACCGTGCTATTTCCAGTGCCATTACTCGCTATTAAGGTCACCGAATAAGTGCCCGCAGCCGAATACATCACCGTTGGATTTTGGGTCGTAGAACTTGATGGATTCCCACCAGGAAAATCCCACGACCAGGAAGTTGCACTTATCGATTGATCAGTAAAATTAACCGTTTGTGGGACACAACCACTAGTAAAATCTGCTCCAAATGCAGCCTGTGGAAGCACAGTTAAAGCAACAATCTGCGTTATCTCATCTGTTCCACAATCATTAGAAGCGATTAACGTTACATCATAATTTCCACCCTGAGCAAACGTGTGTGTTGGGTTTATTTCTGTACTGGAGTTGCCATCGCCAAAATCCCAAAAGTAAGTAGTGGAACTAGTAGAATAATTAATAAAATCTACAACCAGACCGTTTATATCAAAAGTAAAATCAGATAAAGGAAGTCCCTCAACGGTTATATAGTTAGTAATTGTGTAAGAATCTGATCCACTCAAATTAAAAACATCTAAGCTAACCGAGAAGGTTCCGGGGGATGGAAATTCTACGGTCGGATTCTGAAAGTCTGAGGAAGCAGGATTTCCCGCTTCGAAAGTCCAGAACCAATTTTCGGGTATATTAGTAGAAAGATCCATAAAGTTTACTACTAGCGGAGCACAACCCGATATCGGATTCCCGGTAAAATCAGCAGTTGGAGGAAAAACAATCTGGATAGTCCTAATAATAGTTTCTTGTCCACAATCGTTAAAAGCCGTAAAAGTCACATCATAAAAACCACTTTGAAAATAAACATGATTAGGTTCAAAATCCATACTAGTATTCCCATCCCCAAAATCCCAAAAATAGGAAGTACCATTTTGAGAAGTATTTACAAATTCGACCATTCCCATGTCAATCAACGGCTCAAAATCAGCAGTAGGTATTGGTGATGTGTTTATAAAATTATTTTCAGTTTTAGTGTCTGTCCCTACGGAATTACTCACTTCTAGAATGACCGAATAATTACCTGCTATATTGTAGGTAACGATAGGATTGGGATCAGCCGAAGTAGCTGGATCTCCACCCTGAAAAGTCCAGTTCCAAGTATCAGGATTGTTGGATGAATTATCTGTAAATTGAACTACAAGCGGTGTACAGCCGTCGATTGAGTTGGCGGAAAAATCTGCTACTGGTGGCGGATCAGCGGTTTGGCAAGGCGACAAACACCCTCCAGTAAGTCCTCCCGAATAAGCATTGATAGCATTAGTAGATTGGTTAGACCAGCAGGTAGCTAGATTAACGGAAGGCGACATGATACAATCCGTATTGTTATCATGGAAAGAACTGAAGTTATGTCCTAACTCGTGAGCGGTTAATACCCTTAGTGATTGAGCATTATTTGAAAAATCCTGCAGACAGTGATAACGAACATTAGTACAAATAGCCCCAACCCAAGCAATTCCGATTGTCGGTCCGTCAAAATTTCTGTTGGTCCAGTGTTGTGCTACATCATAAGTAGTACTAAAACCTCCGTCATTTCCCCAATCTGTAAAATCATCCAATAATACTTCAGCATCTGTAGAACTCGTCCAAGGATCACAAGTGCTACAATTGGAGACAAAATTTTCCACAATAACAAAATTCAAATTATTATTAAATTCATCATCGTAGTTAGTCTGGACGTTGTTCATTACCGCAATATTATGGTTTTGAACATTTAAGATTGAATTTCCATATTTTGTATACATGGAAAAATCACTTGCAATGGCTATTTCTACATCAAAGCAAGGTCCAAGAGCAGACAAGGTATTTTCATTCTGCTTCTTTTTTCCTGCCGTCTCAATTTGTATTTTCCTACGTTGCGTTTCGGTTACGCCACAAGTTTTTCCGGTTCCAGGAATGACATCTGCTTCTTGATAGAAGACAAACTGATCTGCTGTTGCATTTTCCACAAAATAAGACAGTGGCTCGATGTAATAAGTGGTATTATTTGTTTGGACCAAGCCATAAAAAAAACTGGGTGTAATAGTTAGACGCACATCAGATCCTTCTACGTTAGCCAGAAGACCACGATAAGTGATATTTTCCCCTTTGTTAAATTCTCTGACTTTATTGGAAGTAGGGGCTCTTAACTTGTAATTATCACTACGAATATCGTAAGCCTGAAGTTCAACATTCCAGTTTATACCTTGATTATTGTTCAATTTAAAATCAGCACGATCTGCAGTACTTACGTGGCGATGGATTGCTGCAACGGGCAAACGATATAATTGATAATTATAAAATTGTTTCTGAAGTACCTTTTGAACATCTTTTTCAACAATAGAATTGATCTGAAAGGTTGGAGACTGAGCACCTGCTATTATTGTAAATAATAATAACGTGCAGCTAAAGGGATACTTAAGCATTTACTTGGTTTAGTTATTTCGGAAAATGTTGAGAGAAGGTAATGATTCTATTCAAAATAGGAAGACAAAGATAGCACAAGACCAACAAAATATGAAATTCTTACGAACTGTTAAATCTGATTATGTCATTCATCGGCTAATTTAATCCTTTCGGAATAATCATTTACCGGGGGATAGTACTAGACATTTACCTTAAAAAATTGTAATTTTGGCTTGGATTTTTCTATAAAACACCACAGAAACGAATCCATTTCCGGCCCACCCCACTAGACTCCTTAAAAACAAGTCTTAAATCTATAATTTATCTCTAACCGATATATTTTCACATAAGCGTATTTTAAATTCAAAAAGATGAATCGCATTATATTTATCATAAGTGTTCTTTGTTTGTTTACTACCAGTTCTTGTTATAAGAACATAGGAAGAGACTCGCTCGCTAATAATCCCTGGGATAAGGTTGATTTTACGGCTCTAGGCCCCATCAGAACGATGCACGCAGCGCCGGTGGAAGTACTGGCGATCACTGACCAGGAGTTTTTTAGAATTAATTCAGATAATGAAGTAATCGAAGAACGTCCCATTGGTCTGGCCGCAGATTATTTTGGCAGACCCGCTTTGGGAGACTGGGTTTTTGCCCGTTTTGTAGAAAAAAATACTAAGAACGTGGCCGAACTTCATTTGACAAGGAACTCTAATCAGATTTTTGATCTAATCGTCAATGATATTCAGGTGCCTGCTGGTACCTCTATTAGTCTGGAAGGAACTGCGGCAAAGAATGTAGGTGCTTTTAATGATGACTCCTCTCAATTAGCATTTGCCGTCGAATTAAACCGAACGGAAGGTAGTAATTTTGGGATCGTCATCGTTGATATTAACCTCAGCGGAACCAAGGAAAATTTTGTCTCCGTAGAAGTTTTAAAAGTAGTAGATATTCCTGAAATGCGATCTAACGCCCAACGGATGAGTAGTATCTCGTTTATTGATGGTGCCTATTACGTGACCTCTAAAGACGGTGGATTCCGGGTAACGACAAGTGGAAATTACCAACAAGTACTTAGTGGCTGGACGTTGGATACCTTTGAAAAAGAAGGAACCATCTATATGACTTCCTTTCAGGGGTTTGATTTCTATAAATCAGAAAATAACGGGATGATTTTCGAACGCGTAGGCACTGCCTCTCCCGCTAAGTACGTTTTCAAGGCCGACGATCAGTATTTTAGTCATGAAAACCGGGGCTTTGAATTTGAGCTTCTGGACGACACCTTTGAGGATCTGCGGGATATTGTCTATAACGAAGCGATTCAGGATAAAAGTGATGGTGACGCATTTTGGAATATGATTTATATGGGTGGCAGATATTATATCAATGTACAGGGGGAAATTTGGTATGTAGATGACATTAAGTTAGTGGAAGAATAAACCACTATGCAGTATACCAGGAAAAAAGATCAACCAGGGTAGCTATTTCAATAAACATATTTATTTTTATAATGAAAGCTTGATTTCCGGTAATTCGGAGCAGTTCTTGTATTTGGTTTAAGCTAAAAAGAACTGTTATCAGTGTGAAAAGCATTATCCCCATCTTGCTAATTTTTTGGACTTCCGTTGCCTATGGTACGGTTCCGCCGGATACAGACTACCGGAAATTACTTAAAACGCTGGAAAACAGCCTTTTAGAAGGTAATAGTCGTGCCCTGCGAGATCTGGGTAGTTTGTTGGATCATCCAGAGGTTAAAAATAAAGCCCGCCGACTGATTGACCAGTACACCCTCTTTAGTCCGGAAGAATTTGTGGTTGACAATCCACTTAACCGCAATGAGTTTCTTGGATTTTATTACGAAGTAGCCGATTCTCTGGTTTATTCGGATTTACTAGAGGTATTTTTTCTGACCGATCCATCCAAACGAGAAATTCCTTATAAAATTAGTGTTCCTGAGCGCGAGCAAGTTTCCGACGAGTCGGTACTACTCAATCAGCATATCCATCTGATAGAAAAAGCCTTAAAATCAGCAAATGATTCGATAATGCTAGACGGTATTGATAAAATCAGTACCCTTAAGCGACCAGAAGGCTACGCTTTTCTGAATAGCCTGCTATTAGATAGTCAATTAAAGAAAGCCAAGTTTTCGGATAAACCCAGCATTTATCAATCTATCGCTTTGACGCTGGAAGAATATGTGGATATCAAAGTTTTAAAGACCTTATTAAAGTTGGTTGGTAAAGACCAATTTAGTCTGGAGTTTTCTCAACAACGACTGGCCAATCTAACCAATGTTCACTTCGAGGCAAGTACCAATAAAATGCTCGTAAAAAAGTATAGTCATTTGATTGATTCTCTGACAACTATTGAAGAGCTTCGTGCCTATGGATACCGTAAATTATTTAATACCCGACCTACTTTTTTTATAGATCAGATCGACTATTATGGCCGTATTTTATCTCTATCAGAAAAATATCCGTGGATTGAGTATAATTCTATTCGAGACCTTTGTGAACAACAACATCCCAGGGCGATGTATTACCTGGCAGGGCACTTGTTTAAAATCAGAAAAAAATCAGGCAAACACAACAGAAAGCTTGCGAAAAGCCTCGTCGAAAAAATTAACCAACTTACGCAAGTTGAAATTCAGGTGAATAATAAAGCTGGAGAATTTTCCACCCGTGCTTATGCCAGCAGAGATCAGGTAATACGCACCAATTATATGATGTATTGGGCGGCACATTACGACGATTACGAATGGGATGAAAACAGGGAGCATTTTGTTAATAAAAACGAAGCCATTGAGACTACTCAAAATTATGAGCGGCTGTTTCGCCGATTAAATTCCCGAAATGATTCGGTAGCCATTGCTTCTTTTATTAAGCTAACCGAAGGAGAACCCAATGAGGTAATTGCACTATCGGAGAAGTACCGGCAAATGTTCAGAAATTATAACCGATCACTTCCCTCTTTTCAGTTTAAGTACCTGGAACAGTTATCCCGACTAACAGATTATTGCCGAAAAAACAATATAGCTTATCAGCCCTCTTCAGAGATCGCCAGTAAATTAACAGCTTTACAAAAGACAGGAGATCCCGTAACCAGAATTAATATTGAGAATGAATTAATCAGTCAACTCACTTTGGAAGATATTACTGAAGTAGAATACTGGGCCTGTTTGCAAGAAGGAAAATTAGAAATAAATTATTCTATCGGTCGAATTCTGGATTGGTTTTATTCCCGGTCGCTAAAGGACATTCAAAAAGATAATCATCAACTGAGATTGTACCTTAAAAAAGCAGATATTTTTGGAAATATTGGTGCGATCGGAACCTGCAATTATTATCTCAACAAGTTTAGCCTGGAGGACGATTCCTTTCAGCAGAAGTTAGTAGAAATTCAACAGACCGAAGCAGACGAAGGCATCTTAAATCAATTGATGCAATTGATCAATGAGCACAACGAACCCTCCGATAATATTTCATTATCTGGATTTTTAAAAGACCCAACAAGTATTCACAAAAGAGATA
This sequence comes from uncultured Saprospiraceae bacterium, assembly GCA_938015415.1. Taxonomy (GTDB): domain Bacteria; phylum Bacteroidota; class Bacteroidia; order Chitinophagales; family Saprospiraceae; genus JALZUU01. The sequence goes on along the minus strand of CALLPK010000050.1, from coordinate 31,137 downwards.
TAAAAATCATGAGTGGCCCCACTCCGGGTGAATATAAAGAGATTGTCAATGCTATTCGAAAGACGGAAGATATAGCCGCAATCAAACGCATATTTTATTACGTACGTTTACATCCTGAAATCGGAATGGTTCCGCAGTTATTCAGCCTTTTAGACGATGACCGAGTATTGATTGAAAAAAGAAATCTTATCCTGACCGTCGCAGACAATCTAGCCCCCATCATGGAAAATATTTACAACTATTCTTTCATGGAAGTAGAAGGAAGAAAAAAGTTTGACGTAATTCCCTGGAAAGAAATGTGGGAGAAAAATGGCGACGAATACAAGGACTGGGCAAAGGTATTTTTTGAAAAAAAACTAGCGTCGCTGGCAGAAAGCGAAACCCTTTCTATCGAAGATATTAATCAAATAACTACGTCAGTTCATTATGGCCCGCTCTACCAGGATAAATGCTTGCGCGCCTTGCAAAAAGTAAAACCGGTGCGAGACATCCGTAAGCTCCAAGTAAATCCAAAATTGTTGGTCTCAACCGACTTGATGTATTTTGATTCTTTTGCTTTTTCTTATAAAGAACTAGATAATATTCCTAAACTTTTTACCGTAGATCAGCCGGGGCGGATGCTTCGTTTTTTAGAACAAAAAGCCAAGGATTTTGATCTGATTGATAAAGGAACTTTTTACAATAACCTATTCCGTTCCAGTTGGTTTTTAACTTATTTAGGAAGTGGAGAACTCTCGTTGGGAAAAGCGGAAGAAATCAAAAACATACTGATCGCTTATTTCAACGAGAATGAGTATTTAAGTGAATTTGAGGAACAGGTAACTCAATTCAATATTGCCCAATTAGAAAGTCTGGGAAAAGAGCTAGACGAACAGTTGCTGGCCGCTGTGCAGATGAATACGGATCATGCTTCTATGGTCAAAATTCAGGAATCTATTCTAGCACGGATCAGTTATCAAGATATTCCAATGGTTATAAAGTTATTACCACAACTGGCACCGGAACTCCAGGAACCCAATCGTTTTTTCCTCGTAAAGGATTTTGGTTTGCCCATCTTTGATTTGGATAGTGAGGAGAAACGTAAAAAACTAATCGACCAACACCAAAATCTTTCTCAGATAGATTTTTATCGATATTATCTCCGTGCGTTTGGGGTTGATTTTGAAACTAAAAATGAAAACCACGAGCTGGACTTTCAGAAAATTTACCATATTCTCTGTTATGATGCCGCAGCACCTTTTGTGAGCAGTAGTGGAGGAAAACGAGACTATTATACCTATGGAGTTATTAAGCTGTTAGAATTACACTTTAATGATCGGTTAGATTTTCACGAAAAATTAAATGAGTCTCAGACTTTCTACGATTTCTCGAGCAACAAGCGGGCTGCCGCCTGGATTCAGTATCTCGAAAAAAATAAACTGGTCAATCCCGAGGGGCAATTACCTCCGTCCTTCAATCTCACCCGGATCGATAATTAACAATTCCTTAAGTTAGAAAAGACTATTTCAGGACCTTTATGAGTCAACAATCTCAGGGATTTGAGCGTTATGCGTAAAGAGTGCTTCCAGAAAGCCTGATTAAGCAGCTATCGTAATTACCAACATGTAGGATAGAATACGCAATAGCTGGGCAAAATTTCCTAATTTCGCCACTAAATGTACGGTAACCTAAATTAAGATACTTAACCTAAGCGTCCATTTACCGGTCGCTCTAACTAAAACGCGTTTAAATATGAAAAAGATCACTAGAATTTTCACGCTTTTACTACTTTTCACCTTTGTGATTGGAGTAATGACCGCAGATGCTCAACGAACTAGAAAGAAGAAAGATTCTACCGAAGAATACTTTGACGAAAGTGGTGGATTTGCGCACCGGCTATGGTACGGAGGAGGATTTAATTTGAACTTTGGTAACGGTGGAGGTGCTAATACTATGATTTTGGGTATTTCTCCAATGGTTGGCTATAAAATTAATGACATTATATCAGTCGGTCCACGGGTATCTTTTGATTATTACGAAATATTTATTGATGGTAGCAATCCACGCTACGCTTTTTGGGGGATTGGTCCTTTTGCGCGGGGTAAATTTTCAGAAGCTATTTTTGCACATGTGGAGTATCAAATTCAGGGGGTTTCAGGATTAAATGATGCTTCTGATCTCTTTCAGGCCACGGTGGACAATCGAGAAAACTTCTTCCTTGGTGCTGGATATCAATCGTCAGGTGGTGGACTTTTGGGTTATGAGATCATGGCACTTTATAATTTTTTGGATGATAATGAATTCAATGTTCCAATAAGTTTCCGTTTTGGCTTGAACTACAATTTCTAAATAGCGTAACTTTGCACTTTAAAATTCGAAGCTTGAGTACACCGTGTACTAAAAGCTAACGGCTTATATTTTGTTTAACCAAATTTTAAATTTTCTCAAAATGAAAAAAGGAATAATTTACACTTTTTTATCTCTTTGTCTACTTGCAAGCAGCTTTTCGCTTAATGCACAAATCAAAACGCCACAGCCAAGTCCTACCATAAAAATGGAAACGACGATTGGGTTGACGGATGTCATGATTGAATACTCTCGTCCTAGTATGAAGGAGCGTACGATCTTTGCAGCGGACGGTCTAGTGCCTTTCGGCGAAACCTGGAGAACGGGTGCGAATGCTTCTACCAAAATTTCTTTTTCGTCTGACGTAATGATCGAAGGAAAAGAAATAAAGGCTGGTAAATACGCGATTTATACGGTCCCTGGAAAATCTTCCTGGGAGATCATTCTTTACAAAAATACTACGCACTGGGGCGTTCCCCGCGAATGGGTGGCCGCGGAAGAAGCAGCACGTTTTAGCGTTCCTGCCAAAACTAGCGCCAACGCAGTAGAAACTTTTACTATTATGCCGATGAATTACACCATCAATAGTGCTCAGGTTGTGATGATGTGGGACAAGACAATGGCTGGTTTTACAGTTAAATCCGATGTTGACAAATCCGTTATGAAAGATATTGATGTAGCAATGGCGGGTACTTCCCGCGGTGATTATTACACTGCTGCCCGTTATTTTTATGATAATGATAAAGATATGACGAAGGCTTTGGAATGGATTAAAATGGCAAACAAGAAAGAACCTAAATTCTGGCAGTTACGTCTTCAGTCTTTAATCGAGGCAAAGATGGGTGATAAGAAATCTGCTATTGCTACGGCTAATAAGTCTATCGAAATGGCCAAGACCGCAGGTAATATGGATTACGTAAGAATGAACGAAAAGTCTATCGCCGAATGGAGTGGTAAGGCTATGATGAATGGTAGCAAGTAATTTTTTGTTATTGTTGAAAAAAATCCCAATCAGGTGTGATGCCTGGTTGGGATTTTTTTAATTAATTAATAATTTTTTAATGAAGAATTAATAATGGCGCTTCTGACGTTTTTCTTTTTGGTGAAAAATTAATAATACTCTTCTGACTTGGTTCTTCTTGATGAATAATGAGATTGCTAAAAAATGTTTTGTCGCGCAGAGGCGCAGAGACCTTCTTTCGTATATACCTTAAACTGTAAATTCCCGTTTGTTTATACACTCACTTCTAAATTGTTTCTTTTTGATAATTTATTATTCTTCTCCAAGATTCACAATAAAAAATAAAATCCACTTTTAGCAACTACCTAACCAGCACATCCTTTTGATTAAACCCTTGTAATAGTAAGCTTACAAAAATAACAATCAGACAACCTATCAAATTAAGCCATAGATAAGCGATACTTATAAACCCGTGATAATCTAAAAAAAATATGAACACAACACATAGTTCACCAATAACCGCCGCCCAAAAAATCGCATTTCCTTTTACACTTTTGATAAAAAAACCAACGGTAAAAACACCTAAAATGGTTCCGTAAAATAAGGATCCTACAATATTGACAAACTCGATTAAATTTTCAAAAAGAGAGGCACCCGCCGCAAAGGCTAATGCGGCCATTCCCCACATCAACGTAAAAATTTTAGCGGCACGTAGATAATGCTGATCGTCAAATTTATCCCCAAAGTACCGTCGGTAAAAATCTACGGTGGTACAACTTGCCAATGCGTTTAGCTCCGAAGCAACCGAAGACATTGCCGCCGCGAAAATAACGGCTAACAAAAGTCCCACTAATCCACTAGGCAGGTACGTAGTGACAAAAGAAATGAAAACATAATCCGTATCTCTGGTTTCGATGGAAGTCAATCCGGGATAATTTACCTCGTAACTTTTTAATAATCCTTCGACGTCTTTCCGAATGATTCGATCGCGACGGTCCAGCACCTTTAGTTCTTTTTTAACCGCCTCAATCTGAGCCTCATCTTCTCCATCAATTGCAGTGATCATGGTGGAAATTTTATCTTTTTTTAATTCAAAAACCTCATCAAAATTCTGCTGAACCAGCGCGAGACTATCGCGATACTCTGGTTTACTATTTAAAATTTCTACGTTGGCTGGATTGAAATGTACGGGTGGTTTGGTAAACTGAAAGAACATAAAAACCATAATTCCCACAAACAAAACAAAGAATTGCATCGGTACTTTAAAAATACCATTAAAGATTAGTCCCAAGCGACTTTCCGTCAGGGTCTTACCAGAAAGATAGCGCTGTACCTGACTTTGATCTGTTCCAAAATAGGAAAGAAATAAAAAGGTCCCACCGAAGAGCGCCGACCACATATTGTATTTATTATCTAAATCAAATTTAAAATCCACCACATTAAGTTTCCCCATTTTTCCCGCTACGGATACCGCATCTCCAAAAGAAACTTCTGGAGGCAATTTATTGATAATCACCAAAAAGGCTACAAATAGCCCCCCAAGAATGATAATCATCTGTTGCTTCTGCGTCTGACTTACTGCGGTCGTTCCACCAAAAACAGTATAGGCAATCACGATGACTCCCAGGATCAAAATCGTCAAAGAGAGGCTCCAACCCAAAATGACCGACATGATAATAGCCGGTGCGTAAATGGTAATTCCTGCGGCAAGTCCTCTTCCTAATAAAAATAAAAGAGCGGTGAACTGCCGCGTCTTTAAATCAAAGCGTTGTTCCAGATATTCGTAGGCAGTGTACACTTTGAGTCGATAAAAAATCGGTAAGACGAACATACAGAGAATGATCATGGCCAGCGGTAGTCCAAAATAAAACTGCGCAAAACGCATCCCATCGTCAAATCCCTGACCGGGGGTGGAGAGAAAGGTAATGGCACTCGCTTGCGTCGCCATAATAGATAGCCCGATGGTGTGCCATTTTAATGCACGATCTCCGAGAATATAACTTTCGGTACTATTAACATTGCGGGTTTTCCAAAAACCATAAAACACAATAAAAGATAACGTGGCGATGAGCACCGACCAGTCCAAATAACTCATAAGAGGATGTTTTGAGGTTTAGGCGTGCGCCTTCGTAAACAGGTAGAATAAAAAAATCAGTACCGTGTGAATAATTAATACCATGGCGTAAATCTGATTCCAGGAATTTAGGAATGGTGGCTGTTCGTCGTCTTGCATTTTTTATTGTTGAAATTTTGAGATGTTGAATCGTTGAATCGTTGAATCGTTAATTAATTTATTGTAAAGAATCTATTTCTCGCAGAGGTGCAGAGACCTTCTTTCGTATAAATCTTTTAATTAAAAAAATTATTTTAGCACGTGTTTATAATTATTTACCAATAGAAATCAGGTTGGCAAATAATCGGTAGGCGCCGGGAACGCCAGCAGGCAATTCTCGAAACCAGGAATAACCGCTGTATATGAAATATCCCTCCCCGTGTTTTGCGACCAGCAGACCACCATCGTTGGCGGGTTCACCCGGATCGTTACTGGATAAGATGGCTTCGTAGTGCTCATCCCATTCGTCCGGAAAGTACAAGCCACGTTCTTGCACCCAGTTGTCAAAATCTGCCTGTGTAATTTTATTTGGATAATTAATCACCGAATGATCCGGCTTTAAAATCCTTACCTCGGCTTCTTCGGTGGATACCCGCTTACGCGAAAGTGAAAACGGAAAAGGGCCTAAATCTTTTGTTTTAAGTCGGTGCGCGGTGTTATACTGGACGATCACCGTACCGCCATTTTCTACGTATTCCATCAATCTGGGTTGTTGGAATTTGATTCTTTCGTTGGTATTATAGGCACGAATACCGACAATCACCGCATCGTATTTCTTCAGGTTACCTACCCGAATATCTTTATCTTCCAGTAGATCAACCCGATAGCCGATTTGTTCCAGGCTTTCCGGAATTTTGTCTCCGGCACCCATAATATACCCGATCCGGTCACCTGCTTTTTTGAGATCAATTTTTACCACTTTTGCCTCCTCATTTTGAAAAACTGTTTGTATGGGGATATGATCGTAGTCAATGACGTTGATACCTTTTGTATAAGATTTTCCGTCGACCGTAGCGATGGGACTGATGAGTCCAACGTTTTGTCCTTCTGGTGGGAATAACATAAAGCTAAAGGTCTCTTCCTCTCCTTTTTGGGCAAGGTCAAAGTTGATACTGGCTGGTTCAATTTTCCAGTTTTCAGGATATGCTAGTTTTAAGGTTCCCTTTAAATTGTTGCGCCCTGCTTTGACCAATACCTCAACCGAACGACCTTTCTGATCCGGAAAAACAAATACTTTATTGGTAATATTCGTAAAAACGGGAGGCGTAATTTCGAAGGGACGATACACCTCTCCCTTTACTGGATCTGTTTTTTTGTAAACGATATCCCGATCAAAAGAAAAAGATCTTTTGTTGATTTCAAAATTAAATCGTACCCGTAGCGCTCTGGGTGTTTCCGCAAAACCGATTAATTTTTGATCCGTTACTTTATACATTCCGTAAGAACCTTTTTCGGTCAACCAATAAGGATTGGTAAAACTCAAACTTTTGGGGAATGTAATTTTTTTATTAAAAACCATTGCCTCATTAGGTGCTAAAGTTGCGTTAATTAACGTATCCATTGCCAGAGGTAAATAATCAATAGATTTTAAAACGATGTTACTACCTGTTCTGGTAATCGCTTCGATTTTCAGTTCCGTATTTTCTCCGGGCGTCGCAGAAAAATCAGCTGCCGTAGCATCCAAAAACATACCCAGGCAATCGTAAATTACGTTTTGAATATCTTCCATCTTTACTTTTTTCCAGTAGCTATCCGGCAAGGCTTCCGTCATGGTGTAGGCCTTTACTAAATCCGGTACACTGTATTGAGGATTTTCGTAATCGAAATTTTTTCCGATATTCTCTATTAGTTTTCCGATAACTGCTCCACCTTTTAAGCGGGACCAGGTTGTATTAATCCCAGCAAATGGATTTTCTTTATCCGTTGGTTTATCTCCTTTTAAAAATTCCAGGTACTCTTGCATGGAGCCACGGGTGGGTGTAGACCCCATTCCCTGGCATTTGTGCATGGACCGACTTTCAGCGGCGATTTCGTTATTCGATTTTCCTTTTAAAGGATAATAAGCACCAATATCCACACTAACTAAACTGGATTTATCTGCTTTCGCAAAATTTTCCCGACTACCATAAAACCACCAGGAGGTATTCCAGAATAATCTTCTGGGCTGCCAGGGATTCACGTATTTAAGTTGCTCGGGATAGGCTTTAGGATCACCCACCAGATCAAAAGCTTCGTAAGAAAGAATCGCAGAAGAAGTATGGTGTCCATGGGTTTTCCCGGCAGATTTATGATCAAAACGATTGATAATGATATCGGGTTGAAAATTTCGGATCGTCCAGACCACATCCGAGAGCACTTCGTCTTTGTTCCAAATTTTCAGGGTTTCATCCGGATTTTTAGAATAACCAAAATCAGTAGCCCTGGTGAAGAACTGTTGTCCACCGTCAATTGAGCGAGCCATCAATAATTCCTGGGTTCGCATAACACCGAGTAATTCTGCTAATTCTGTTCCGATCAGGTTCTGTCCACCATCGCCACGGGTCAAAGAGAGGTAAGCCGTTCTAGCGAGCATTTTATTAGAAAGCCAGGAGATCATTCTTGTATTTTCATCATCGGGGTGCGCAGCTACAAAAAGTGCCGAGGCCAGCACATTAAGTCGCTTGATATCGTCGTGAATATCCGCAGCCGTGGCGGTCGCCGGTTTTTGAGCTGTCAATCCTCCAAATGTGATTAGGCAGATACTGGCCAGTATTATTTTTTTAAACGAAAAAAACATAAATCTATAATTTTGAGAAAAAGAAGTTGTTTGAGCAATGGCGTTATTCAATACCAAAGGTTGCGAAAAATAACCAATTTAAAGGATAGTAAGTTTATTTTTAGGATAATCTGTTCCAGGGTAGACCATAAAAATAGCAACCACCCGCTAAAATTCCCGTATTACTATCTGACAGTACCAAATTCAGCAAGAAGAATTATGTCCAAAAACGTCAGAACATTTGTATCTTTGTAGTCATAGGGAACACTTCTTATTCCTACTGGCGCTCTCTGCCGATACACACCAAATAATACAAATTATTGACTGTCAACTATTTAAACGAATAACGACCAGCGTTAGAAGGTTTAAAAAGATAAAAACAGTCACTTAAAATCACTTAAAATTTAACTGGATCATGGCCGGAAAGAACAAATATGTATGTATTCATGGGCACTTTTACCAACCTCCCAGAGAAAATGCCTGGTTAGAAACGGTAGAATTGCAGGAATCTGCACAGCCATTTCACGACTGGAACGAACGAATTAATTTTGAATGTTACGCGCCAAACACGGCCGCACGACTGATAGACGGAGACCAGTTTATTACCAAGATTACCAATAACTACACTTATATAAATTTCAATTTTGGTCCGACCCTGCTTTCGTGGATGAAATCAGCGGATCCCATGACCCACGAAAGAATCGTGGAGGCAGACCGCGTCAGTCAGAAAAAATTTGGAGGACACGGCTCGGCCATCGCTCAGGTGCATAGTCATTTGATTATGCCCCTAGCCAACGACCGGGACAAAGAAACCCAAGTCATTTGGGGGATCCGTGATTTTGAGTCCCGTTTTAATCGCTACCCGGAAGGGATGTGGCTGGCGGAGACGGCGGCGGACACCGACACGTTGGAAGTACTGGCCAAGCACGGTATAAAATATACCATTCTGGCTCCGCAACAAGCCATAGCTTTTCGAAAGATTGGAGATCACGACTGGAAAAATAAAGACCAACACGGTTTTGACGTACGACGCCCTTACAAAGTGAATCTACCTTCGGGCCGGTCGATGGCCTTATTTTTTTATGATGGTAACGTAGCGCAGGATGTCGCTTTCAATAAACTCCTCAACAACGGTCAAGCATTGGCGAACCGTTTGATGGAGCCTTTCGATGATAATGACGAACCCCAACTTTCGCACATTGCTACCGATGGAGAAAGCTACGGTCACCATCATCGCTACGGTGAAATGGCACTAGCTTCCTGCCTTGATTATTTCAAGACTCATGACGATGCGACCATCATTAACTACGGATATTATTTAGAACTTTTTCCACCAGAATACGAAGCCCAGATTCATGACAACAGTTCGTGGAGTTGTGTGCACGGGGTAGAACGCTGGCGCAGCGACTGTGGCTGTAATACGGGTGGAAATCACGGTTGGACGCAATCCTGGCGAAAGGAACTTCGGGAAAGTTTAAACTGGTTGCGAGATGAAATCATTCCTATTTACGAAGAAGAAGCTGGCAAATTATTACGGGATCCGTGGGCTGCCCGAAACGATTTTATCGAAGTTCTTCTGGATCGAAACGATAAGGTGGTTGATAATTTTTTAAAAAAACACCAAAAGCATAAATTAAGTCCTGACGAAAAGGTCCAGACCATGCGACTTTTAGAAATGCAGCGAAATGCCGTACTGATGTTCTCCAGTTGTGGCTGGTTTTTTGATGAAATCAGCGGACTAGAAACCAACCAGATTTTGCAGTATGCCTGCCGGGTGTTGTATTACGCCAAGCAAGTTGGAGGCATAGATTTAAACGGCGGATTTGTCCATCGGTTATCCAAAGCGAAGAGTAATGTTTATTCCGATGGTGCTTTTAGTTATATTAACCACGTGTTACCCACTACCGTCAATTTGGAAGGTGCTGGTATCCACTACGCGGTAGCCTCTCTTTTTGAGCAGCAACCAGAGGAGATGGAATTATTTAATTATCACGCAAAAAGTAAATATTTCAAGCGGGAAACTGCGGGGCAATTAATCCTCAACTTTGGTCGAACGATCATGAAATCCAAAGTTACTTATTCGGAAAAACCCTTTAATTTTGTCGTACTTTATTTAGGACAACAGAATATAATCAGTAGTGTTTCTTTAGACATTTCAAAGGAGCGTTTTATGGAAATGGAGGAACGAATTTCCAAAGCCTTCCACGCAAATCAACTTGGGGATGTAATCGCCATTATGCAAGAATACTTTGGTCGGGAAACTTACTCTTTCCAACATTTATTCCGGGATGAAAAACGAAAAATTCTGAAAAAGATTACTAAACAAAATCTCGATAAAGCGGAGAAGTCTTTCCGAAATATTTATAATGACAATTACCAATTGATGTCGAGTACTTTGCAAAGTGGGATTCCGATTCCAAAAGCATATAACAATGTGGTACAATATATTGTAAACGCAGATCTTCACCGTTTTTTCACGCACGATAATTTGAGTATTTTTGAACTGAAACGGTTGTCCAGCGAACTGAAAAAATGGGATATATCACTGAACAATTCTGACGCCTTTAAACTCGCAGCGGGAGAACGAATTTTTTATGAAATTCGTAAAATCGAGCATGCCGATATTCCGATAGAAGAATTAAGTTTACTCATCGAAATATTGGAGACTCTTCACAAAATGGGTTTTGATCCCAATATTTGGAAGAGTCAGAATTTATTTGCGAAAATCCACCGGGGATACCGTAAGGGTAAAAGAAATTTCCCTGACGATGAATGGAAAAAGAAGTTTATCGAGTTGGGCTACCTCTTAAAATACCGTAGAGAAATTGTGGTGATGTCGAAGGTGTAAATTTGAGGCCTGGCAAATCCATTACTTTATGCCTGTTGGCTAGTTAGCTGGTTGGCCAGTTAGCTTCCCTCTATCGTAAAATTACGTTGATAGTGAGCACTAAACTCTCTGCTACTCCTTAAATTTGTTAAACACTTTTTAGAGTTGAAATGCTGTTTATTTTTTTAAAAGGAAAATATTTGAACTAAAGTCAGATATTTTCCTTTTCTATTTTTAAAATTTTTTGAAAAAATAAACACATGCTCCATCCTTTACATCTTCCCGCATTGCTCATATCCTGGGGACTCGTTGTACTAATCTGGATTGTTCAGTTGGTACACTATCCTAGTTTCCACTATATTGATTCTACTAAATTTATTGATTTCCATGCGCATCATTCGCGGTCAATTACGGTGATTGTGATGCCGTTGATGTTAGCAGAGTTGGCGATCAGTATTTTATTAGCCTACCGGAGTGGATTTGCGCCCGTAGAAGCGGTAGCGCTGGCGATGGTGACCGGTATTTGGTTGAGTACTTTTTTAATTCAAATACCACTACATAACCAATTGGGTGCGGGTAGCGATTCTGTCATTATTACGAAGCTGGTAAATACGAACTGGATTCGGACTTTTTTGTGGACGGCGAAGGCGGTGCTGCTGACGTATTTTTATTGTAAATAAGATAAAATGCTTTTGGCTTTTGGGTAGTGGTTCAATTTAGATAAAAAACTTCTGTACCTTTGCAATGTAATTTGCTCCAAAATTTTAGCTTTTTTTATTCTTTCTGTTCATTTTTTTTGCAGAAAAAAAAACGAAACAAAAAAATCTGCCGCCTGTCGCATTTTTCGAATTCGGCACTTCTAACAAAATGTCAAACCGAATAAACTCGCTTTGAAGTTCTGTTTGTTATTTTTAATTTGTTGATTATTAGTCTTTTATCTTTCATTCAACAGTTGCTTGGCTCAAACAGTATTCGGTTTAAGACATTTTATTAAGGCACCGAATGGAAAAAAGCTCAAGGTCGGAGGCTTTGTCGAAACGTGAAATTTTTTGTTCATTAACAAAATTTTATTAAGAAGAAATTTTCATAAAATCGAGATTTAACCATTAAATTTCACAGAAGAATTTTTTCCCACTTGCTGAGTAGATTAAACACCCTAGGCTATTTACTATTTGCTTTACACGGTCGAGTGAAGCAAATAGCAAATAGCAAACGGCATAATCACATGATCAATTTGCGTGCTTTCGCCACCATAATTGCAGGATGGGCGAATTAAAAGTATAGGTGTCGTTGTGTGAATTTATGTAGCCGTCAAATTCGAGAATATCGAGTAGGGCCAGGGCTTCTTCGTTTTCGGAAAATTGACGGAGCGGTAATTCATCTTTTTTGGCAATTTCTGATAAAATCTTTTTTGCCAGTTCTGCTTCGTTTTTTGATAGAGACTTGCTCAGTCGACTATAGTAATTTTCAAAATAAATATTATTTCGATGATTGCTGGCTTTTTCAATGACGAGGTCAACAAGTTTTTTGGTCACCGGTTTTTGTTCCACTTCGTATTCGTCAATAATCATCTGGACGATCAGCTGAATAAAAAACGGCATTAGCCATTTTAATCGATCGAGCATGTAGTTGATGACTTCCACCTTCATTTTTACCTTATAGGTTTTTAGCAGCTTGGTGGCAAACGCTTTCGCTTGCCCCGGGTTGAGGGCCGGAACTTCAATGACACTCAGATCATTAATGGTAGCGGTGGCGTTGAGTTGCCGGGCGATATTAGGCAGACCAATAGAGCCGGTGTAGACAAACTGAATTCCACGTTTGGCGCGTTGTCGTATGGTTCGATTGACGTGTAAAAATTCCGTAGCTTCTTTTACCCCCAGATCTTTTTCGATCCGTTCCAGAGCAATTGGGAATTCGTCAATCAGCAGGATGATTTTAAAATCCGAGGTATCCAGGTTTTTCATTAAACCTTCAAATTCATCACTAAACAAAGGAACTTCTTTGGTATTTGTTTCGAATTCAATATTCATCACCTTGACCTTTTTTACCCGGTCTGCAAACCGACTGAAAATACTTTTTGCGGACTTGGAGGCTTTGACCAATTTACTGACGGCGGCACTTTCGACAATCTCTTCCGAAAGAATTTCAAAGTATTCTTCCATATCGTTAACATCCTCTACGCTGATATAGATAAATGCATACCCTTTTCGGGGATTATCTTCCATAAAACGCATGATCGCGGTTTTACCCGCCCGGCGGGGTGCGGACATAAAAATATGATTCCCGGCATCAAGTCGTCGGTAAATTTTATTGATGACGGCATCCCGAGGAAAAAAATCTGCTCCACGGGGTGTCTGGCCCACAACGTTTTTCATAAATAGATTTGTTTTTAACAACCATTTTATGGTTGATACAAATATAGTTAACAAAATTTGTATTGTCAAGTTGAAATTTTGCTTTTATATATGTTCGGGGTACTTACGGTTTTGAAATGTATTTTTTTATAATTTTAATTATTAAATAACTGATATACAGAATTATAAATATAATGTTTTTTTACATAATTCTGAAATTGGCTGTCACAATTTGAGATGGATTTATGTAAGAAAATAGGTAAGTTGGTATAGTTTTTACAGATTAACAGCATATACATCAAGCGTTTATATTTCAATCAGAAGTATCTTCCTGTTGTAAAACCTTGTCTTAAATAAATTACTGAAATTAAATACTGGATTCGAATAATTGGGATTTTCTCTTTTATAAGAATGTACTAACATTTTACTGCAAAGAAAAGTTATTTTTTTGTTATAAAATTTGTTTACCAGTGTACTGTTCATGCAACGTACATCAGCAACCCTCTTATGCCATTTCTACTCAACTGAATTTTAGAAAAATAAAATTATTCTTTAAATAATATAATAAATACATAACAATGAGAATTTATTCAACAGGAGTTACCTTACAACAAAATAAAATGATTCTATTCCTAAAAAAAATAAATACAAACTCGGATAAAATTAGCATGTCGGTTGTAAAATTTATTTTTTGTATCGCTGTATTTTTATCATTTACAGTTGAGAGCAACGGACAGTCTTTTATATTTGCGGAAAACGACATTAATCAGACTCCGACGGGTAGCTCCGTTACAGGTAATATCTTAACAAACGATTGGGATCCAGGTAATGATGCCCAGTGGATAAAATCGGTTACTTATCTCGACGAGCTGGGTATTCAGCGTCCTGGTCAAATAGCTGGAAGACCGTTTCAAATATGTACTGAAAATGGAATTTCGGCAGGTACTATGTCTATCTACCTAGATGGTAATTATGAGTTTAATCCTACTCCTGCCTTTAGAGGGGAGGTTTCAATAAAATATGTAGTTGAAAATACGAGTGGTGCAACTGATATTGCTAATCTAGCTATTCAAGTAATTCCAAATGATAATCCAATCAGAAACGATATACCTATTGCCCATAATGATACAAATACGACGGAGATGGATATGGATGTAGCAGGAAATGTTATAACACCCAATGATTATGACTTAGAAAATGATGATTTATTTGTTGTTGCCGTTTTTGCAGACTTAGATGGTGATGGTATTAGGGGAGAGGAATTTAATGTTGGTACTGAAATGGTAGTTTACGGTACGGATATGATTGGTAATCCAATGATAGCTGGAGTGATCATATTGGATAGCGATGGTAACTATAGCTTTGATCCTGCGGTTGATTTTTATGGAAAATTATCTATAAAATACAGCGTTACCGACGGTAGTAGTGGAGCCGTTGAAGCCGACTTAACTATTTCGGTTTTAGCTGATACCGAGCATCAGAGTTTTGCTCATGATGATATCATTATTGGAAAAAAGAATATCTCACAAACTGGAAATATACTGATTAATGATCATAGTTTGGGATCTGACTTTCAAACAATGATCGGAGCAAAGAATGATTCTGGCATTTCTCTGATTATAGATGGAGCAACCGAAAACGAATTGCGAAGAGGCGGATCACTGATAATTGATATGGATGGTTTTTTCATGTATTCACCCGGACAAGAATTTATCGGAACAGAGTCGATTACTTACACAGTATGCGATAATGACGGGTTAGAGGCAGCATGTGATACGGCTACTTTGTTCCTGACCTCAATTCCATTTATTGATAATGGAATAGGTAGTCGTCCTGGAATAGGTATACGTCCTGGAATAGGCATACGTCCAAGTTCCAGTAGAGATCATGGGAGTGATAATAATGACAGAAGTCTGCAAAGATCGTCAACTATAAATAGTTTTGCGCTAGTAAATACCAACAGTATAGCAGAAGAATTTTCTTTATATCCTAATCCAGGTTTCGTTGGAGATGGTTTTATAAACTTATCTTTTAAATCTATAACAGGAAACGTGCAGGTTCAAATCTCCGATACACATGGCCGGGTTGTAAGACGGCTCATAACTGATGTCAATACTAGCGGGATAAATAATCTACAGATCAATGTAGCAGATTTATTAGAAGGCAGGTATCATCTTCAGTTAATTGACGGCGCTAATGCACATTCTGAGACTTTCATTCTGATGAATGAAAATTAGGATAATCATATTTATTTGTAGATACTCAAAAATTACTCTGCTTTGCTTCTTATAGTGTATTGACTTGCTCATTTCGTCAACTATCTTTAGCTAAATTGTTCCGTTGTAAATAACTGAACATTTGTACTTTACTTTTCTTTAGGTATGTATATCTTAATATTACAACCTTGTCCTGAAATTTTTACTGAAATTAAATACTGAATTTTATAAAGCATCCCTGGTGTTTTATCAAAATAATATCAATACATATTTTTAATTAATTTATGTTATTGTCTACCGGCTGAATACACATCTGAAATCGGAGTGTATCTTAGAGGCACCTAATCTTAATAAATAAATTTTAATATTCCAATAAGATTTTATAACTTTTTAAATTTAAAACAAATGAAAATTAATGTCGCAAAATTATCTAATCGACAAACAAACGGTTTGCAAAATCAATCAGGAAAGGAAGTATGGCTTAACGGGCCGGGAATGATCGTGGCTAAGTTTATTTTTTGGCTGATTGTCTTTTTTTCTATAATTGTGGAAGTAGATGGTCAGAATAATCAGATGTCTGGATTTTCGATTTCTACGGCTGACAGGAACAAAGAAGAGATCGTCAAGCCTTTGGATTTGTACGGTAAGGATGATGGTATAGCAGACGATATCTACCTTTAACCAATGGCTATAGCGTATTTCAGAATTTTATATTCAATAACAAAGATTAAAATAACAACTTTTCAGTAATCGAATGATTACAATCTTTGGTATGTTCATGGAAGTCTATTCTCTCAGTAAAGCTGCTTCGGAAATATTCCGGAGTAGCTTTTTTAAAATACGCCTACTTGCGCTTCCCACCTTATCACCAAAACTCGATTAGTGGTCTCGTCCACTTTAAATCTTTCATCTAGCCGATGATTTACAATCCAGCAAATCACGCCGTTACTTTCCAAGATCCAAACTCTTTCTTTTTCAAGAATGGATAGTTTTTTATCAGAAAAATAATCTTGTACTTTTTTATGCTGACCCTTCATCCCGAAGGGTTGAAACTGATCTCCATCTTTCCAGCGACGCAGTTTGAGCGGGAAGACGAGTTTGGCCAAATCCATACAAGCAATATTCGATGTGGTCGGATATTGATCTGGTCTTTGGTCTAAATGAGTTAAGTTTAGTTTTCCTTTCGGTAAATGAATCTCTTCCTGATCGTATTCAATTAGATATTCGGTTTGCCCATCTACCTGATTGTCTTTCAAAGGGTGAATTACGTACTGCTCGTGGTCGATAATCAACCGGTGTGAACTACTGATAAACTGGCTGCCTGATTTTCCGCCATTAAGCAATTGCATCACCTGACTGGAATTAAAACCGAAAGGGCGCAGTAGCTCATAAAGGATGGTTTCTTTTGCCGGATAGTAATCGAGGGTTTTAAAATCCAGCGTATTTATCTGTTCATTACGACTCATTATTTGTTGTCGAATACCATTAATGGCCCACAAATAAATGGTCTCCACATCCCGTAAGTGATTAAAGGTTTGTCGAGATGTTTTTTCCAGTGCCGGATTAATCTCTTTTAGTACCGGAATAATCTGATGCCGGATTTTATTACGCATATATTTATCCGTCGCATTGGAAGCATCTTCACGGTAAGCAATCTCATTTTTTTTACTGTATTCTAAAATCATATCCTTATCGGCAAACAACAGCGGATGGATAATAAAATCGTGCTTGGGCAGAATCCCACGGACTCCGCGGATACCACTACCTTTGGCAAGATTATAAAGGGCCGTTTCGATACTATCATTGGTGTGATGGGCAGTGGCAATACAATCAAAATTCATCGCTTGCCGGATATCTTCCAGCCAGTCGTAACGCAGCTCCCGCGCCATAATCTGAATACTGGTCGCCTCTTCATCGGCTAATTTTTGAGTGTCAAATTTAGTGGCAAAATGACTGACATTTAATTCTTTGGCGAGTCCTTTTACAAATGCCGCATCCAGATCTGATTCCTCCCCTCGCAATTGAAAATTACAGTGTGCAATGGCAAATTCAGCGCCGAGTTGTTTCAATAAGTAACAGAGAACCACCGAATCGATTCCGCCACTTACAGCCACCAGAATACGATCGGTTGGCTTAAATAATAAATGTTGTAAATTATAATATTCTAATAACTTTAGCATAGCGTAACGATTGAAATAAAAAAATAAATCGATGGTCGTCTTACTAAAAAGTAGTAATTAGAGAAGGTTTGATTGGTTATTTTTGTAGATTTTCTCAAAATATCCTGCTATTTCTTACGAAGATACCCATAAATGTTTCTTCTAGGGCGGATGATCTTTCCACAAGTGCTTACTTTTGCGGCTTAATATTAATTTAAATGAAAGAATCTACTTCGCAGGAATCTTCTTCTACTTCCCTAACGCCTGAGCGTCCCCGCACCTTCGTCTCCTTTTTAAGGGCACAGGTCGCTTCGCTGGTTTCCACGGCGGCAGATTTTGCGACGACTTTCTTGTGCAAGGATATTTTCGGCTGGTGGTATGTCCTGGCAACGGCCATCGGTGCGCTCGTAGGAACCATTGTCAATTTTATGATGGGACGAAACTGGGTTTTTGTCTCCAAAGAACGGAAGGTCTGGAGTCAGGCCATACGCTACGGGATCATATCTATCGGCAGTCTGCTTTTGAATACGGCTGGCGTCTGGATTTGGGTGGAAGCGACCCATGAAGGCTGGGTATATCCGGCCAAAGTGGTCGTGGGAATCCTGGTGGGATTTACCTGGAACTTTTTTATGCAAAAAAACTTTGTATACAAGTAAATTCTGTCAGAAAAAATAAAATTTTTGCTATAAATTTGCGCTAAAAAAGAAGAGATTGAAAAATACGTATTATAACCTGATTGACCAGACCTTTTATTTCCCACAGGATGGATTTGATATTGTTAAAGGATATTTGGAATTTCACGGAGTACCGCTGATTCATTTGATAAGAAAATATGGAACCCCTTTAAAATTAACCTATCTGCCCAGCATTGGTAAACAGGTCAAAAAAGCTCGTAATATTTTTAACCGGGCCATCAAAACCAAAGGCTACAAAGGTAATTATTATTATTGCTATTGTACCAAAAGCAACCACTTTAGCTACGTACTGGATGAGGTGCTGGCAGAGGGAGGAAACCTGGAAACCTCTTCGGCCTTTGATATTGATTTGATTAGAAAATTATACGACGCAGGAAAGCTGGATAAAAGTTTGATCATTGTGAATAATGGTTTTAAAACACCTGGTTATATTAAAGGTATCGCAAACTTAATTAACGATGATTTTAAAAATGTAATTCCAGTACTGGATAATATGGAAGAGCTGGAGGGTTATGCTGAATTAATCAAAAAAAAGTTTAAAATAGGTATTCGGGTAGCTACCGAAGAAGAACCTAATTTTGAATTTTATACCAGCCGGCTAGGGATCCGAAACTCGGAGGTGATCAATTTTTATAAAAAAAAGATTGCTAAAAAGAAAAATATCAAACTTCGGATGTTGCATTTTTTTGTGGATACGGGAATAAAGGATTCGATCTACTATTGGGGAGAGCTACAAAAAGCCATCCGAACGTATTGCGAACTAAAAAAGATTTGTCCCGAACTCAGCGCCATCAATATTGGTGGAGGAATGCCCATCCGTAATTCCCTCGGTTTTGAATTTGATTATAAATATATGATCGGACAGATTGTGGAACAAATTCAGCAAGGCTGCGAAGAGGCAGGCGTTCAAACGCCAGATATTTTTACCGAATTTGGCTCTTTTACCGTCGGAGAAAGTGGTGCTAATATTTTTTCGGTCCTCAACCAAAAACAGCAAAATGATTCCGAACGCTGGTACATGATCGATAATTCTCTGATGAATACCATCCCGGATAGTTGGGGAATCAATCAACGGTTTATTCTATTGCCCATCAATAAATGGAAAAATCCATACACCAAAGTAAATATCGGTGGCCTCAGCTGCGACAACTCCGATTACTATAATTCTGAGGCCCACCTCAATCAAGTCTACCTCCCGGAATTCCCTAAAAAAGACGAAGAAACACTCTACCTAGGATTTTTTCATACGGGCGCCTACCAGGAAGCTTTAAGTGGATACGGAGGTATCAAGCATTGCCTGATCCCTTCGCCAAAACATATTTTGATCGACCGGGATCGCAAAGGAAATTTAGTAGATCGCGTATTCCGCGAAGAACAAAAAGCGGAGGATATGCTGGATATTTTGGGATATTAGACGCTTCGCGTGTTGAAGCGCAGCGACTCAACGGTTCAACAAGCGAAGCGATTAAACATTAAAAAACGAATCACGCAGATACGATTTATCGTATCTGCGTGATTCGTTTTTTAATAAATCCCCCCATACTTCTCCTTCACATAATCCATAAAATATTTAAAATTCAGTGTCTCTCCCGTCACCCGTTTACAAAGTGCATTTGGCGTGTAGCGCGCACCATGTTGATGAATATTTTTTCGTAGCCAATCGAGTAATAGCTGGTTATCGCCTTTGCTAATTTTTTCTTCCAGGTTTGGAATATCTTTTTTCGCCTGCGCGTAAAATTGCGCCGCGTAAAAACTGCCCAGCGAGTACGTAGGAAAATAACCAATACTGCCGTGTGACCAGTGAATATCCTGTAGGATTCCGGTTTTGTCGTCTTTAATTTCCAGGCCAAGATATTCCTGGTAGCGGTCGTTCCAGATCGTTTTAAGTTCGGCGGGATTCAGGGAATCTTCGACGAGCCCTTTTTCAATTTCGTAGCGAATTAAGACGTGAAAATGATAATGCAATTCGTCCGATTCCGTACGGATTGGAGAAGGAGTAATTTTGTTAATTCCTTTATAAAATTTTTGTAACGAAATTCCTTCCAGTTGTTTGGGAAACTGTTTTTTCAATGTTTTAAAATTGGCTTTCCAGAAGGGAAGTGCGCGACCGACGTTGTTTTCCCAAAGTCGGGATTGGGATTCGTGGATCGCCAGAGAGACTGCGTTTCCAATCGGGGTGCCATAGGCTTCCGTCGGAATACCTTGCTCGTAAAGTGCGTGACCACCTTCGTGGATACAGGACCAGAGCATATTTCCAAAATTCTTCTCGTCCACCCGCGTGGTAACCCGGACATCTTCCGGACTAAAGCTGATGGTAAACGGATGTTCCGAAATATCCTGCCGGCCCGCCTCAAAATCATACCCCATTTTTTTAAGAATATCCAGGCCGTAATTCCATTGCTTATCCTTGTTCCATTTTTTGTATAAAAACTGGTCATCCACCTGTTTTTTCTTGCGTAATTCTGCGACGAAAGCGACCAGTTGCCGGCGTACGTCGGAGAAAAGTTTATCCAGTTGACCGACCGTCGCGCCCGGTTCGTATTCTTCGAGTAGGGCATTGTAAGGGTGTTTCTTAAAACCAACGAGTTTTGCTTCCTCTCTTTTTATTTTTACAATGTTTTCTAATGGTTTTTGGTAAATCGTCCAGTCGTTGGCAGCCCGGGCTTTGATCCACGCATCGAAAGCGGTAGAGATGGCTTGTGATCGGCGAATCACAAATTTTTCGGAAAAAGATTTATTGCGAATATAATTTTTGTGAGAAAGTTCGACATTTCTACGTTCAGCTGGGCTCAATGATTTTTTATTTTTAAATAAATCCTCAATCAATTTTCCGTACTTCCGATTGGTCATCATCTCGTGTGAAATTGCCGACAGCGTTGAGAGCTGTTGCGCCCGAAAACGATTGCCTTTCGTTGGTTGATAAACCTCTTTATCCCAGTGTAGCAACGCCGTCGCAAATTCCAGATCGGTATGTTTTCTATTATGTTCTAAATATTTTTTATAAGAATTAGACATCTGATATTTTTTAAAAATTAAAATTGTTTAATTAAAGTATAAAACCTGAGTTATTATTGATTTCACTCCGAAAACCAGGAAAGACGAATTTTTGATTATTCTTTAACAAATGAAAAAACTTCAATAGAGGATATACACGCCTGCCTGCGTTCGCAGAGAAGGCAGGTTAAAGAGTCTCTGCGACTTTGCGCTCTTTGCGAGAAATAAATTTTTCAGAGCAGCCTCAATGTTCCTCTCATTCATCAATATCCTCCACAAAAAAAATCCCGTTTCCATTCAAATCATACAATCCAAATTCGTGCGTATTCCACGGCGTATTTTTACGGAGTTTATCAACGGGAACGATTCCTTTCTCTACGAATTCCTCAAATAATGTTTCAATGTTTTTTACAAAAAATTTAGCCACTGATCCGCCCAGTAAAGGATCTTCGTCGGTATCGGCGTGCCACTGAAGATGAATATGAATACCACCACATCTTAGCACCGCGTAGCCTTCATCCACACGGAGAATACTAAAGCCAAGTTTTGTTTTATACCATTCGGTATCTCTGACAATATCTGCTGTCGGTAAAACCGGCGTTACGTGCAAGAATTGGGTAGGCGTTGTTTTGAGTGTGGTTGCTTCACGAATTCGTCGTTGAATATAGTCCGATAATGCAGCTATATTAAAATCAAACCAGTCTTGCTGTACCGTCGGAAATTTATAAAGTACATCCTTAAATTTTTTGTAAGCCCGCTTTTTTTTAGTTGCCGCCCGTAACTGATCTTTCACGGTGTTCCCATCTACTGTAGGAATAAACCGGGTCATGATTTGATGGTTTTCCATTTTAGGGACACCCCGCAGAATCAGTAAATTACGATTGCTTTTAGGGGCATCCATTGGTGTTTCTTCCGTTGTGTCATTCCAGGATTCGTCGTCACGATTATGGCGGTTAGGATCAGGAATTGATTTTACGGTCCAATCGTTCAGATCAATATAACAATGTAAATTTGCGTCGAGGTTTTCGGCAATTTCGGTAAGTTGGGTTTTGGTTAAAGACATATGGGGTTAGCGATTTATGATTTTAGAGGTTCCAATGCCCAGGATCATCATGGCCCAGCCAATGATAAATAGTACTCCGCCCATCGGGGTGAGCGGTCCCAGAAATGTCCAACTACTAATCCCCAATATTTCGCGACAAGCAAGCAAATATAGTGATCCAGAAAAGAGCACGATGCCTCCCAGGAAAAACCAGCCTGCCGTAATTATTTTTTTATCAGGAATATGAAAATATATAATTCCAGCAAACAGCATCGCAAAACTGTGGTAAAACTGGTAGCGCACGCCAATCTCAAAAGTGTTAAGTTGTGCAACGGGTAATAAGGCTTTCAGTCCGTGTGCGCCGAAAGCACCGATGACAACGGCTAGTAGAGCAGTAACCGCGCCCATCACAAGTATTTTTTTATTCATAAAAATAAGTTGTTAATTTTTTCTGCTGTCTTTTAATTTTTAGGTTGTAAATATTCAGAACTTGATTATTTTTTTAATCCACCAATCTACTAATCCGCACATCAAAAAATCCGCACATCAAAAAAAAACTATTCTTCCATCTCTTTCGCCAGATGATCCAAAAATAAAATCCCGTTCAAGTGATCAATTTCGTGCTGAAAAATAACCGCTGTAAAATCTTCAATCATTTCCACCTGGTGTGTACCATCCATTCTGTCGTACTCGAGCAGGATGGCGTAGGCGCGGTTGGTCGTTGTCCCTCGACGGTCCGGTATGGACAAACATCCTTCCGGGCAATCCTGTTTTTTGTCTGTATATTTTTTGATGACCGGATTCAGGTAAACTTCAAAAGGAAAACCTTCCTTATCGAACCGTTGTACCCAGATAATATTTTTAAGAATACCTACTTGTGGCGCGGCAATTCCGACGCCGAGCGACATACTATCGCGCACCGTCACGAGTAATCTTTTTACAAAATGATCAAGTATCGGATCATTCGGATTGGGGATTACGCGCTCGGAACTTTCTCTCAATAAAATAGAATCGGCCTTGCTGGTGATTTTCCAAACCCGCATTGGAGTGAGCGTATCTGCTGACATAATTAACTCATTTTGAATTCCATCAAAACGATTGGTTAGTGGAGCAGTCTTGGCTGTTGAACGATTCGCGGCAGAACAGCTGGAAAGAAAGATGAGAACTCCTAAGAGCAATAGATACAGATATGAAGATCGCATTTTATTTTTTTGGAGCAGTTAGAGGAGAAATATTTCTTTATCCCAAAATTACTCAAATCAATTGAAGTGAGGGTAATTTATTATTGGAGTTGTTTAAGGATATTTGATTGGGTAAATACTTATACGTAACTATCTTTTTTATGCTTAAAAAAGTTCCATCTGGTATTTATAATAAAGAAAAGAAAGAATGTATAATGAGAAGAGAAATAACAATAGTTGTAAAAAAAGACTACACCCTCCGGGTGGGCCCACCCCCTGAATTTGACCGAAGGTCTGCGTATGCCCGCCTAACAGCGAGCAAAACCAACACCAAACTCCTGACGCAGTCTATAACTTGTACAGCTTCGCCACCCTAATGCAGGACCGTTCCCACCTTAGTTATGTAAAAAATATAAAAAATAAGCGCGCTGTGAATTCACTATAAAAAATCCTGCATTTGCCTAAATTACTGTACTAATCAAGGCAACCTAACTGCAAGGTAGTTAATTGTTTTAATATTTAAAAATAAAACACAAAAAATTTTAAAAATATTCTTTGTTTAGATGATTTAGACACTCTCTTAACTCGATTCTAGCCACTGGCTTCCCTTTATTCGTGAATATAGAACAACTTTATTGATTGTCAGGTTTATTCAACGGCCGTGATAAAAATAATTAAGTCTATTTACATTTTAGAGAAGCCAATAGCCAAATGCTAAATGCCAATAGGTAAGTTTGGCTAAAGTCGAGCTTAAAAACGTTCTTGCAATTCAGTCTTAAATTCTTAAATCGATAGAACGCAATTGACGCATCTTTTACTTTTAGCAGCCTTTCTGTCAGGTTATTTTTACATTTTTTGCCAAAATGACATCTGTTTTTAAAATAAAAACCACATCTGGCGCAAAAATTCGCATGGAACATCCTTTGTTAACTAGATAGTTGTTTGGCATTTAAAAAAAATATGAACTAAATGCCATTTATCAGATTACTATAATAGAAGTTGTTTAAAAACTCCCAAATTGCCTGCGAGCTGATAAAATCCTCCAACTCGTCGCCTTTTTTCTCGTCAATAGCGCGGCTATTCACTCCAAAAAGAGGCTAGAGTTGAATAATTTTCTCTACCCCTCGGCTACTTTTGGAATTCTTAAACAACTTCATAGATAACATAAAATAATAAACAAATGAACTTTAATAATCTAACCATCAAGTCACAGGAAGTGCTCCAACGGGCACAACTGCTGGCGACTCAAAACGGGCAGCAGGCCATTGAGGCCGGGCACGTCCTGAAGGGTATTCTGGAAGTGGATGAACACGTCACTCCTTTTGTTTTGAAAAAAATGGGCGTCAACATGGCTGCAGTCATCCAGGCGACGGATGCGATTGTAAAGGGCTATGCGAAGGTCAGCGGAGGACAGCCTTACGCAGCGCGTTCCGTGGGTGATTTACTGACCAGAGCTACTGGGCACCTGAAAGGCATGGGTGACGAATACGTTTCCATCGAGCATTTATTAATGGCGATGATTGAAATTTCAGATCCCGTCGCCCAGCTATTAAAGGACAGCGGAGTTACTAAAGAAGGATTGAAAACAGCAATTACCGAATTGCGGAAAGGACGAAAAGTGGTGACCCATAGTGCGGAGGATTCTTACAATGCGTTGAAAAAATATGCGGTCAACTTAAACGAAAAGGCCAAGGCCGGTAAACTCGATCCGGTGATCGGCCGGGACGAAGAAATTCGTCGGGTCTTGCATATCCTGGCGCGACGTACTAAAAATAATCCAATCCTGATTGGAGAACCAGGGGTCGGTAAAACGGCCATTATCGAAGGACTCGCCAATCGAATCGTGAATGGGGATGTGCCCGAAGATTTGCAGGATAAGGAAATTTATGCACTCGATATGGGGGCCTTGATTGCCGGGGCAAAATACCAGGGCGAATTTGAGGAGCGACTGAAAGCGGTTGTCAAAGAAGTAGTTGCGGCCGAAGGAAGTATGTTTTTATTTATTGATGAAATTCATACGCTGGTCGGAGCGGGTAAAGGACAGGGCGCAATGGATGCCGCAAATATTCTAAAGCCCGCCCTGGCGCGTGGTGAACTTCGGGCGATCGGGGCAACGACCCTGAACGAATACCAAAAATACTTTGAAACGGATAAGGCGCTCGAACGTCGTTTCCAGAACGTTATGGTCGCCGAACCAAACGAAGAGGATGCGATCAGTATTTTGCGTGGATTAAAGGAACGGTACGAGTCGCATCATAAAATTAATATTCGGGACGAAGCCATCGTAGCGGCGGTACAGTTATCAACCCGTTATATTGCGGATCGGTTTCTACCGGATAAAGCAATTGACTTGATCGACGAAGCCGCGGCGAGATTGCGATTGGAAATGAATTCAATGCCGGAAGAATTAGATGAGATTGAACGAAAAATTCGACAGATCGAAATTGAGCGGGAGGCGATGAAACGGGAGAACGAAACCGGAAAAATAGACTTGTTAAACGAAACCCTCGCTAATTTGGAAGAGGAACGAAATGCGTTGAAAGCACGCTGGGAAAGCGAGCGGGAAATAGTGATCGGATTTCAGCAAGCCAAGGAGCAGATCGAGCAGTTGCGACAGGAAGGAGTTCGTGCGGAACGGGAAGGTCGTTTTAGTGAGGCGGCCGAGATTCGGTATGGTAAAATTCCAGAGTTAGAACAACAAATGAAGGATCATCAGGCTCGATTACAGGAAATGCAGGAAAATGATGATTTAATGTTAAAAGAAGAAGTGGACGCGGAAGATATTGCCCAGATTGTGAGCAAGTGGACCGGGGTACCCGTCACCAGAATGTTGAAGTCGGAGCGGGAAAAACTCGTTTATCTGGAAGATGAATTGCATAAGCGGGTGGTGGGACAGGACGAAGCGATTAGCCTGGTATCGGATGCGATCCGTAGAAGCCGGACCGGATTATCGGATGATAAAAGACCGATTGGTTCCTTTCTCTTTTTGGGAACAACGGGAGTTGGTAAAACTGAATTGGCGAAAGCCATCGCCGAATATTTATTCAACGATGAAAGTTTGCTGACCCGGATCGACATGAGTGAATACCAGGAAAAGCACGCGGTGTCGAGATTGATCGGTGCGCCTCCGGGCTACGTGGGTTACGACGAAGGTGGACAATTGACCGAAGCGGTACGCCGTAAACCTTACTCTGTTGTATTACTGGACGAGATCGAAAAAGCGCACCCGGATGTTTTCAATACTTTATTACAAGTACTGGACGATGGACACTTGACCGACAGCAAAGGCCGGACGGTCAACTTTAAAAACACCATCATCATTATGACATCCAACATTGGTTCGGATATTATTCAGGATCAGTTTGATCAGATGGGAGAGCGTGATTTTGAAAAGGTAATGTCCAAAACACAAACGTTGGTTTTCAACCGATTGAAACAAACGGTGCGTCCGGAATTTTTAAATCGAATTGACGAGGTAGTCATGTTTGAACCGCTAAGCAGTAAACACATCCAACGGATTGTCGAGTTGCATCTGGAAGGTGTCAAACAAACCTTACTGGCGAAGCACGAAATTAACCTCGACTTCACGCAGCAGGCCATGGATTATCTGGCTGATAAGGGATTTGATCCACAATTTGGGGCGCGTCCCATCAAGCGGGTGATTCAGCGAAAGGTGTTAAATGTATTGTCAAAGAAGCTCTTGCTGAATGAGATCGAGCCAAAGTCCAGCGTCGTTATCGACTCTTTTGGAGAAGGTTTGGTTTTTAGAGGAGCGACGGATGGCAAAAAAAGTGAATAATTTTTGAGATAAAAATCTATAGTTTAAATAGAAGTTGTTAAAGAATGTCCACAGAAAGTGAGGATAAGCGCTTGTTTGTCAAGACGAAGCAAATTTTGAGGTTCGTAGCCAAAGCTACGAGACCGATAAATTTGTGAAGTATTGGCAATCAATGGCTTGTCCGTAACTATTGTGTTTCATTTTTTAATAACTTCATAATTGAAACCTTTCTGTGAGTAATCGCAGAGAGGTTTTTTGCTTTTAACAATATGCTAGATTGCTAGATATTAGGTCAATTATTTCTATTCTAATTCTAATCTTCTCGATTATCAGTCTGAAAAATTCTCCTGTTTTTATAAGCGATTTTACTATCTTTGATTTTAGTATCACGTAGAAATAAATACTCATTTAAGCTAAATAAAACTGGTCCCGTTTCTAAACAACTTACAAATAAAAAGTGAAAATGGCAAAATACGATCTCCAGGATCCCACCGACTTAGACATCATGCGTGGACAATTCAACATGCATACCGCTGACAACTAACAAAAATATATCGACCTGAAGAAGCAACAAAAAATCGACCACAAAAATTTAAAAGCCTAAAAACAGCGCAACGTAAAGCTGGTATCCCTGTTCGTCTGTACATAGCGTCCCAGCACTAACCAACAGCAAAAAAAATCCAATAAGTTAAGTTCCCAAATTCCATCATTCTACTTACTATCCTAATTTTCTTAAAAATAATATCTTTCCATTTACATGTTTTTTTATTACTATTTTTTATTCTCCCTAATATTTACTACCTTAATTTCAGATTAAGTTAGAAAAATCTATCTACCTTAAAATTTCTTTTCTTGGCCCCTTCCTACTACTAGCTAGTACCGAGTGTACTATCCCTAAAAGCAGCTGTATTTAAGCAATTCCCGAAAACTTCTTATCTATATTTTGTCTTCAATCCATTCTTTTTTCACCATAAATAAGTTAATCATGAATTTCCAAAAAAAAGCACGTTTTTTATTTCTTTTTTTAGTCTTCATTTTGAGCGGGCAAATAAAAGCGAGCCCGGAAACTGCGTCTCCCAACATGATGTGTAATGTCACCTGGACCACCACCAGCAATAGCATCACCATCTCTGGCCTGGATGCTGCTCATGTTATTCTAAAATTATTTAACCCAAATTGGTCCACCCGTCATAATTGTTTTGACGATTGTGGCAATCCGCTAACCCTGGATGGCCTGACGTCGGGTGCAACCTATCACTTATCTTATAATCTCTACGATTCCAATTGGAACCAACTCTGTGAGGAATTAATTGACATCGTGATTCAGCCAAGTGGAAGCAACGAACCAGATCTTGATCTGGCAGATCTCCAGGCACCCAGTGCGGGCGATGCTGGATCTGTCGTAAACTTTAGTGTGGATCTAAAAAATATCGGAACGGCCACGGCTTCGGGGAGTTATGTAATTGGCTGGTACTTATCTAATAATACCAGTCTTAGTAGTGACGATACCCGAGTTGGCGTGATCAATACTGGAAACACGCCCGTTGGAACCATCAATAATGTACCTGCTGCGATTACGATTCCTTCTTCCTTTCCTGCTGGTGATTACTACCTGATCGGAAAAGCAGATATCAATAATGATATTGACGAAAGCAACGAAGGAAACAATACCATTCGAAGTGCTTTTAAAGTAGAGCGGGACAATAACCCTAACCCAGGAGGTCAATGTGGATTTTCTAAAGAATTTACGATTCCAGATATAGCTGAGCTCAATGTATTCGACGTGGATGAAACGGCTCAGGAATTTATTCTCAGTACCACCACCCGTCTCCAACCCAATCCTTCGCAAGTAAGGGAAGTGGTTTTAAAATTTGATAAAGAAGGCAACCAAACTGATTTGGACGAGCAAGAATTTCCCTTTGTAGAGGAGCCTTTAGATTCTGAGCTTAACGTTAATGACGATGATGAGTTTGTGGTGACCAAATTTGACGGGCCAAACAATGTGCAGTGGGAAACAGAAATTCGCGTTAATACGCCTTCAGATTTAAGTATCAACCAAATTTTTCAGCGAGAACTGATTAAAGTACACGATGGATATTTAGTGGTGGCTCATATCCAGATGAACGATCAAAATGGTAATCAGCCGGTCTACCAATTTTCCGCCAAGTTGTCGGTCAATGGTAATTTTTGGGGGCAAGATCTTTACACAGGTGCTACGCAGGAAGGATTTTTTAGACTGGGAACTCCTTTTATTTCTAATAATTCAGGATATGTATTTTCTATGTTTGAATCTTTCCAATTGTCTTTTATTAAGTTTGCCAGAAATGGAGACTACCTTTGGAAAACGCCTTATACCAGTGATTTTCCTTCAAATACGATCGCAGGAGTCAGGGTTAGTGAAGACGAAAATTTCATCTATGCCGCCAACCGAAATAACTTTCAGGCCATCGTCGACAAGGTAGATACCAATACCGGAGAGAAAATTTATAAAGTTTCCCTGGGTAGAATTTTTCTGCCAGACGGCCCTTACACTTTTGATTTTATCCAGGGTTTTTTACTGACTTCCGATGGAGGAGTAGTGGCTGGTTATAATTATGATGATCGCGAGAATTCAGTTACTGGATATCAGTACGGGAAAATTGATGCCAGTGGTGAGCCAGTTTGGGTGAAAACCATTCCGGGAGATTCCCAGTTTGATGATATGATTGCTCGCACAGAAACCAACGATGGAGGCTTATTGTTTTGGAAAAGGTCCAGCAGCAATAATACGCTTAGCGTCATAAAACTGACGGGAGAAGGAGAATTGACGCCCACCTGTGGCGATGGAGGCCCTGGCCCCGGTCCAGACGGTACTCCATTAGAATGCGATATGAATTATACCTTTGAAAACGGCACCTTAACGCTCTCTGGCAATGGTTTGAATTCACCCAATGCGAATATCAAATTATACACACCAACCTGGGACCTGGCTTATTTTTGCAACAGTGATTGCCCCAATCCCATCGTCATCAACAATTTAAGCAATGGTTCCCATCGCTTGTCCGTTGATTTGTTTAACAACAATTG
This sequence comes from uncultured Saprospiraceae bacterium, assembly GCA_938015415.1. Lineage (GTDB taxonomy): Bacteria > Bacteroidota > Bacteroidia > Chitinophagales > Saprospiraceae > JALZUU01. The sequence goes on along the minus strand of CALLPK010000050.1, from coordinate 671 downwards.
GAGTCGAACCTGTAGATTCACCGAAGATCTCGATTTAGGGGGTGCAGCCAACACAAATGAATTCCTGGACCCCAATTATCAAATGCTCGATCAGGGTAAGAAAATTGTTTTGCAAAAAATATATCCCGTTCCAGCCAGCGATCAATTGACCATCGAAATTTCTTCCCTGGAAGATGCAGAAATTAACGCCCAGGTCTTTGATGCCAGAGGTGCATTGGTCGACGCTAAATTATTATCTCTACAAAGCGGTGATAATCGAATCAATTGGAATATCACTAATTTACCTTCTGGTTTTTACCAGGTGCTATTTCAGTCGGGTACACGTCATGCGCCTGTTCGGTTTTTGAAACAGAAATTATAGGTTTCGGCTACCGTCGCTAAATTCACCGCACTTCAGACCGGACAACCTTTCGCAGGATGTGAATCCCTACACGGTTCTGATATTGGTGAATTCACCATTGACAGCGACAATGCCATCATGCTAGGAAAAAATTCCAATGATCGGTTCGTGATTTGGGATTTTTTTTGTTTGTATTTAAACACGGATGGTAACCGTTAATAATGGTTATAGTCGGTTATAATCGAGTAAGAATATGGATAAAAATTGTAATTTAGTGGAGATATTGGGGATGTATACGTAATTGGGGGTGGGAGTTGTGGGTATATAGGTG
>CALLPK010000049.1 GCA_938015415.1 uncultured Saprospiraceae bacterium | reverse complement strand
CCCGATTGTGATGATGGTTGTGAATTTACCGCAGATACTTATAACGAAGCTACCTGCGAATGTGAAAATGTTTTGACCATCCCCGATTGTGACGATGATGATTGTTTAACCGCTGATGTTTACAACAACGCTACTTGTAGTTGTGAAAACAATCCAATCGATCCGGGTGCTTGCGATGATGGTTGCGAGTTTACCACCGATGTGTATGATACCGATCTTTGTGAATGTGTCTTCACCCTTACCCCGCCCGATTGCGATGACGGTTGTGCAAACACCACCGATTCTTACAACGAAGTAAATTGTGAATGTGATAATATTTTGACCACACCCGATTGTGATGATGGTTGTGAATTCACCGCAGATACTTACAACGAAGCCACCTGCGAATGTGAAAATGTTTTGACCATCCCCGATTGTGACGATGATGATTGTTTAACCGCTGATGTTTACAACAACGCTACTTGTAGTTGTGAAAATAACCCAATCAATCCGGGTGCTTGCGACGATGGTTGCGAGTTTACCACCGATGTCTATGATACCGATCTTTGTGAATGTGTCTTCACCCTCACCCCGCCTGATTGCGATGACGGTTGTACAAACACGACCGATTCTTACAACGAAGTAAATTGTGAATGTGATAATATTTTGACCACACCAGATTGTGATGATGGTTGTGAATTTACCGCAGATACTTACAACGAAGCCACCTGCGAATGTGAAAATGTTTTGACCATCCCCGATTGTGACGATGATGATTGCACAAATGGTTTTGAAGTATGGGATGAGGCATCCTGTTCTTGTGAGGTCACTCCACCTGTTTTAGGATGTACCAATCCAAATGCACTTAATTTTGATCCAAACGCAACCTGTGATGATGGTTCGTGTAACTTCACCTGTCCCGATCCGGGAACTTGTGATGACGGTGTCTGTGCCAACGGAGTAGAAACCTGGGATGCTGATATTTGTGATTGTGTCGCGGGAGTAGCGCCTACGCCGTGTACCGATGATGGCGATTGCACCAACGGAGACGAAGTCTGGGATTCGAATACTTGTGAATGTAATCAGGTAAATATTCCTGTTCCTTGTACGGATGATGGTGATTGTAGCAACGGATTGGAAGTTTGGAATACCAATACTTGTAATTGTGACGTTACGCCAGTCGACTGCAGCAATAGCCTAACCTCGGTGGTAAGTTGCGATGATAATAATCCGGGAACCATCAATGATGAGCAGACTATTTTGGATTGCGATAATTCTATTTGCGTCCCCTGTGCGGGAACTCCGGTAGATTGTAGCAGTGGTGAGACTACGATTAATCCGTGTGATGATGGTGACGAATGTACTTCAGATGATTTTGAAATCATCCTGAATTTAGACGGAACTGTTTGTGTCCCCTGTACCGGAACGGTCGATTTATCCAATGAAGAACTGATGCCAATGGATGATACTTACGAGGTAAATTTTGGTGAATCACTAGTCGAAGATGTTTCTGAGAATGACGAAACACCCATCGGTGAAGAACTCATTAATCGTCTTATTTTAAATCCGAATTCAGGAACGATTGACTTTAATGAAAACGGAACATTTGAGTATCAGCCAACCAATGCAACGAGCAGCGATGATGCTTTCAGCTATCAGATTTGTCTGGCAGCATGTCCGAATATTTGTGCCGAAGGAGAAGTAACGATCACCATTATCAATGATCAATTAATCATTCCGAATGCTTTTAGTCCCAACAATGATGGGACGAACGACCGGTGGGTGATTCCAGGAATTCAGGAATACCCCCGAAACCGAATTGCGGTGGTTAATCGCTGGGGGAATATTGTATTCGAAACAGAAAATTATCAAAATGACTGGGACGGATCGAATATGAAAGGAAAACCACTAACCGAAGGTACCTATTACTATCAGGTTATAATTGATTTGGGAGAAGGTGAAGTCTACAGTGGCTCCATCACTCTTATTCGATAATAAATACTTGGATAAACCTGCCTGCCCAGAAAAGTAAGCAGGTTTATCTACCTTCCTGAATTAAATACACTGTGTAAAAAAATAAAAAATGAACTATAACTACAGAAGCATTTTACTATTTATATGGATTTTAATAGGTCAGTGTCTACCTGGTCAGGCACAACAGTTGCCGCTGTTTAATCAAGACAGAGCGCACCTCAATCCGGCTTATATCTCCTCTGGTTATTTCAAATATAATGCCCCCACCAATATTTCACTACGTTACCGATATCAGTGGAGCAAGCTTAAAGGAGCCCCAAAAACTTTTTTAGGCAGCTTCAGTCATTTTGATGAAGCGACCCGGTTTTCATTTGGAGGCAACTTGATCAGTGATAAGACCGGTCCTACCGGTTTTACTGGTGTTTATGGATCCGCAGGTTATGGAATCCAGTTAAGCAAAGATTTACTTTTATCCTTTGGCTTAAGAGGAGGAGCTACCCAGTATCGGGTGCGTGGAAATGAGCTGGAGTTTCTAACACCAGGAGACTTAGCGAATAATAATGTCACCGTCATCTATCCGGATTTCAGTTTTGGAACTATGCTCTACTGGCAGGAGCATTATTATATAGGATTTTCTGTACCTCAAATATTTTCACTTAATCTTGCTTTTAAGGATAACACCGACGAATACAAGATTGAAAGAGTACGTCACTACTACGGAATTGTGGGAGCCCGTTTTGATGTGGGCGATGATTCCTGGCTGGAGGGATCCGTAGAAGGAAAGTACGTAGAGAATGTTCCTTTTTATGTGAATTCAAAAATTGAATTTGAGTTTCGACAGATTTTCTGGATCGAACTTAATGGATCTACTGCACGTGAATTTGGACTTGGTTTGGGAGGTATTGCGATTGTTGGAAATAACAGTAATCTGATAAAATTTGGCTATACTTTTTCTAATTTTTTCCAATCGTACGGTTCCCAATTTGGCAACGTACACGAAGTAGGTGTTCAGTTTTATTTATAAAAAGTTGTTTTAAGATAGAATACTTTCTACCAGAATTAATCTGTGAATTGTTCTAATACCCCAATTAAGTTTCACAAAAGACAACGTGCCCTACTAATAATTTTTAACCATAAGAAACAACCATCATGAAAATTAATTTTACCTTCTCGTTTGATAGCATTTTAACTATTTTTTACTTACCTTTAGTAATATAAGTTAATTATTCAAATTATCTATCAAGATACTAACTCACAAACTATACACACCGTTTGTTTCGCTTCTGAATACTTTAAATAACCTTTTTCTAAATAGGTTTCAATTGTTCATCGAATAATAATTGATGAATTTTGGAATATAGCTGCTTGACTGTTTCGTAAGTAATCCAAGTTGTTTTAAAATAAACATGGCTACGGGCAGATACAATAGTTAAAACTATAAAAAAAGGAATATCCCCAAAAGTAAAATACTTGGTCTCACTTTCTGAGGCCATTCTTAAATCATTTTTTCAAAAAAGAAGCATTTCATTTTATGCATAAAATATGTACTAAGCTTCTGGTAACGCATAAGTTTCTTCTAAAGCTGGTATATATTGCAATAATCGTGGTACTGTAATTTTTTGTTTACAGTTAAACGATCTTCTTCCCTGTTCTATCCCTACAATTTTATCTTGTAGGTAAGCCAATAAGCTGCGACTTATTGACGGCAAAGCCGTATCTGACAGATAATAATCCTGCAAGAATCCGGGCATAGCGCAGCTAGAAGATCATAAAGTGTTGTAATTTCATATCTTTACTGTTTCAACAAAAATTGATACGCCACAACTTTCTTTTGAACAGATCTAAGATGTTCACCCAGAATAAATAGCGATATTCACAAAGCGTAAAAAAGGTAGTCTTGAAAAGTATAGGAGCTTATGAATAAAAAAAAGTCAATCGCCAGACAAGCGACTACTACCTTTGGGACTAAGATAATTGCATTTTTTTTCTCCTTTATCAGTAGCGTATTTTTAACCCGACTTCTTGGTGTAGAAGGAAAAGGAGTTCAGGCGTTCATTAACGCAAATGTAGTTTTGTTTTCTACGTTTTTTGGCTTTAACATCCTGACAACGCTAATTTATTTCGTAGCAAAAGAAAATTTTGATGCGGCGGCAGCGAGAGGGCTTTCCCTATTAATCAATGGCTTTGGCGTTATATTTTTTGTAACCTCTGTTTTACTGTTCTTTTATTTTGACAGCCCGATTCTCGATTTTATAATACCGAAAGGATATCAGACATCATTTTTTGTTATGTATCTGATCGTATTTTTCCTGAGTGGAATTAGTACACCTTTTTTTTATGGGAACTGGCAGGGACAAGCTAAGTTCAATATTATTAATGGGCTGGTTTTACTATCCAGCATATTGAATGCACTCCTTTTTTCAGGTACCTGGATATTACAACAAAAAAAGGTAGTTATGCTGTCGCTGGAGGAAATTCTGACGATAAGTTTAGTGTCAACTTCATTATTATTTCTCCTTCAGACAGGCATATTCATACATGCTCGGGTGCCTATATCTTTTAAAGTTAAAAAAGTAATAAAGCCAATTTTGATATTCAGCAGTATGGGATGGATTACTGGAATCATGAATTTTGCAGTTCGCCGGATAGATTTTTGGTTTGTAGAATATTATCGAAATCTGGAATACTTGGGATATTATGCGCTGGCAGCGGGATTGATAGATATTTTAATTACCCTAATCTTACCAGCTACGTATGTTTTAAGTCCCTACCTGACAAATGCAAGTACCGAGCAAAGAGAAATTCTACTGGGACGTTTTTCCAGGATAACGATTGCCATGATGATCGTTTTAACTATAATTGCCTTACCATCCATAAATCCGATATTACCTTTTTTGTACGGAGCTGAATTTTCGAGTTCAGTTCTACCATTACAAATTTTGTGGATAGGTGGCGTAGTGCTCGTCGTAAGAAATATTTTTCTTATGTTTAATATAGCTACCGATAATTTAATACCAAATTTCTTTGCGATTTTGGTTTCCTTGCTAGTAACGATCGTTTTAGATTTCCTACTAGTACCTACCTATGGAATTGTCGGAGCCTGCTGGGCATCTGTTGCTGCTTACAGTATGGGTTTTTTGGTTGTAATGATCAGTGTGTTAAGTAAATTCACAAGGCCAATTTCTTTTTTCCTTTTTTTTAAAAAGGACGATTTTAATTATTTAGCCCTAAAATATAAATCACTTACTTCTAAAAAGTAGAAAGCAAGTGATATTAAAAAAGCCAATAAAAAAATAATATAACTATGTGGATTTTTTGTTGTGGAACAAAAGGAACAGGCTCAACGCTTATGTTTAATTTAGTATCAGAAATCGTAGAACGAGGTAATGTTGGGAAAAAAATTGCATGGACTCCCTCTGAGGATTTTTCCGAAGTACGTGATCAATATAGCGATTATACTGATTTTAAAGTCATTAAGACAGACCAACTGACCGCTGAGATAGAAGCTACCTTTATTAATAATAATGCCATCGGCTTTTATTCTTATCGAGACATCAGAGATGTTTTAATTTCCAGATCAACCGAAGATAATCAACCATTAGATGATTACCTGAACGACGAACAATATGCCAAGGAATATTTAGATCATTTTTTAACATGGCAAAAAGTCCCCAACCTTTACAGGTCAGCCTACGAAGACTTTAGGATCAATATTGGTACTGAGATCCGAAGAATTCAAAACATCCTGAATATTGTCCCGCTTTCGGATGAAACGGTTCTGGAAATTTCACAAAAATACGCGGTGGAAAATCATGCTACCGCTCAAACTAACCAACCATGGAAAGCCGTGTTCAAGCAAGAACAAAACGCAGCCATTGAAAGGACAGCGGGGGAATGGCTTTTTAACCACGGATATGAGTTGACGACCAATGTTTCTGACCTAAAACTTTATTCGTACGCTCAACATGGAGACGACGATTATATCTGGAAGTATTTTGATAAAAAGAAAAATGGATTAATCGTAGAAGTAGGTGCTTTTGATGGCATTCATTTTAGCAATAGTTATTCCTTAGCAAATATTGGCTGGCGTTCATTGTGCATGGAGCCGACTCCTGCCATGTATAAAAAACTAACGACCAACCGGCCAAAGGCAGAATGCTTTAACGTAGCGGTGGTTGGTGATGAAGCAATTAATCAAATTGATTTTTTAACAGAAGAACTTGGCTTATTATCCGGGGTAAATATTGATGTAGAAGATGTTCGGTTAAGATATAAGCGGAGAGGTCTGAAATTTAAAGAACCTGAAAAAATAAAAGTTAACGCAAAAACTTTAAATTCAATTTTTCGGGAATTAAAACTAAAGCCAGGCGAGATTGATTGTATTACGATTGATGTAGAGGGTTTTGAAATGGATGTACTCAGAGGTTTTGAGATGGCACTTTATAAACCTCAATTAGTAATTATTGAGGCGAATACGCCGGTACATGAAAAAGAAATTATAACCTATCTTGCCCAAAAAAATTACACCTTATCGAATAAATTGGGTGTAAATCTGGTGTTTATTCCAAATAATAAAAAAGCGAAAGAGATAAAAATAGATTGTATTGCCATGGTGCAAAGTCATCCGCTGGGTAAAGCTTTTACCATTCAGGCAAAAACCGCTGAGACAGGAGAAAAACCCCACCTTGCGACTAGAGTGCTAAGAAAAATAAAAAGGGTTTTCAAAGGATAAATGATCATGGAAAAATTAATTTTCTTGCATATCCCCAAATCAGCTGGATCAACGGTCAAAACAATTTTTAAGCGCCAGTATAAAGAAAACGCTTTCTTTATACCTGGAAATAATCCAGATTTAAAGTTATATAAAGAAGAAATAATTGCAAAGAATAACCTGCAGTTGTGTTTCGGACATATGGACTTTGGTGTTCATAACCTGATTGAGCATGCGTGTAAATATGCCACAATTGTAAGAAATCCCATAGACCGGGTTATCTCTCAATACTACTACGTAAAAAGACAACCCAATCATCATTTATATCCTCAAGCCTTTGAGGAAAATAATTTTTCACTGGCAGAATACGTAGAAAATGGCTTATCCACGGAGCTGAACAATGGACAAGTCCGGATGCTGATAGGTGCTGGTGGCTTTCATAAAAACCTACACAATAAATATGACATTTCATTTGGAAAATGTGAAAATTGGATGTTGGAAGAAGCAAAAATGAATATTGAAAAGCATTTTGTGTTCTGTGGCGTTCAGGAAAAATTTGATGAGTGTTTGATATTACTAAAAAAAGAACTTAACTGGAAAAAGCATATAGGCTATGCTTCTAAAAACATTACGTCCAAACGAAAAAAGAGTTTTGAATTTGAGAAAAAAACGCTAGACGTTATAAAAAAGTATAATTCGCTGGATATAGCACTATACGCATGGATCAATGATAGAATTCTGGCTAAAATAGCAGATAACGATAGGCATATTGAGCAGGAGTTAAAAACATTAAACCGTTTGAAACGGTTCGAATATTATAAACATGTATTAAACAGTACGGTAAAGAATTCGCTCAAAAAGGTATTTAAAAATGACCAACGTGGATAAGCATAAAATATTGGTATACAACCCATATACGGGTGGTCATTATTTTGAACATTTCCACCATCTGCTAGCGCAAATTTCACTTAATCCAGTTTATAATCTGCAGCTGTATTTTTGTATTCCCAGTGAATATAAAACAAAAATTAATGAAGTAGAATTTAAGATTTCATCTAAAGTCACTTTTCATTTTATTCCAGAAAAGCTAAAAAATTCAAAAAGACTGGAGAAGAGCCGAGAGCTGGAAATAATTAGCAAGCTCTGCGAAGAAAACAATATAACAACCATTTTTTTTCCACATATAGAAAGAGCTCGCAACGTAATAGGCCTACTTAAAAAAAATAAATATTCGCTATCTGGAGTTCTGTTTTATCCTTATTTAAGAATATCTTTTAAAAATCAGTCTATTATTCATCGCTTCTTAAAAACGCCACTTGTTCAGTTACAAAGCATTATGACCAACTACAAAATATTTTTTAATCGAGACTGGAAAAGTGTATTCATTATGAATGATACAAAAGCAGTTGAGCGTTATCAAAATCTTCCATTCATTCATAATACTTTTGAATTTGTTCCCGATCCGATGCCACAGTTTACTTCTCGGGAAAGAATACTAGATATCAGAGCGCACTATAAGATAAATCCTGAAAAAAAATTAATAGTTTGTCTGGGAAGTTTATCAGAAAGAAAAAATGTCCACAGGTTAATAATGGCTACTAAAGCTTTAAACAAAAAAATCGAACACAAATTCACCTTATTAATTGGTGGAGCGGGAGATCAAAAATATACAGCCTACCTACATCAATTAATAGAAAACGATCAACACATAATTTTCGACAATAGGTTCCTGGATGAGGTAGAATTTAACGCAGCCATTCAGGATGCTGACGTGGTTGCCATACCCTATCTCAACTTCTTTTGGTCCAGCGGGCTGCTAAATCATGCGGTATTTCACGAAAAGAAAATTTTAGCTTCCGATACTGGATTAATATCAGAATTAGTAAGAGATTATAATTTGGGAGAAGTAGTGAACCCCTACGATATAACGTCTTTAGAACGAGGCATTCATCATCTATTAACCAAAGAATATTCAATGGGGATCATGCGTTTTCATAAAGAAAAAAAACCTACTGCTGAAGATTTCAGTTCGACTATTCTGCAAAGATTATCACAAAGTTAGGGTTTCTCAAAAAAGCTACCCATTGCTATACAAAACAAATTGATGTTGCTAAATACGCCTATTCTATTCATCATATTCAATCGACCAGCAACAACGCGCCAGGTTTTTAGTCAAATTAAAAAGGCAAAGCCACAAAAACTTTACGTGGCGGCGGATGGTCCACGATCTACACACCCTGATGATGAAAACAGATGTGAAGACACCCGAGCGATACTAGAAGAAATTGATTGGGATTGTCAGGTAGAAAAATTGTTTCGGCAAAATAATCTGGGATGTAAAAAAGCCGTAAGTCAAGCCATCAACTGGTTTTTTGAAAACGAAGAAATGGGTATTATTCTGGAGGATGATTGCCTGCCGGCTTTATCATTTTTTACGTATTGTGAAAAGTTGTTAATACAATACAAAGAGGATGAGCAAATTTTTTCAATCAATGGATGTAACCTTGGATATACGGGTTCCGACGTAGCTTCGTATTCTTTTACCCGGTTTGTTAATATGTGGGGATGGGCTACCTGGCGTCGATCCGCCCGAAAGATTGATTACCAAATGACCGAATGGAAAAACAATACGAATAAATATACTTTTCTTCAGGAAAGGTTGAAAAACAAAAACTCAAGAACCAAAGCGCATAAATGGTACCTGCACTGGTTATTTCTTTTTAATCAGATTAACAAAATTGACACCTGGGATTATCAGTGGATCTATACGTGTCTGAAAGAACAAGGTTTGTGCATTTTTCCTCAGAAGAACCTGGTCAATAATTTAGGGTTTGGAGCGGATGCAACCCACACGATTAATGCCGCAGTACCGCTTGCCAGACTCGAATCCTTTGACCTTGAATTCCCGCTCCTTGCTCCACAAAGCAGGCAGATAGATATGGTATTCGAAGAAAAATATTTGAAAAAAATCTGGGAGCCAGTTAGCTATCTTTCTTTATTAAAACTATTTTGGAGAGGTATTCTTTTGTCCAAAAAATATTAATACATGATTCGGCAAATACTTAGTAAATATAATCCCAGGACTTTGAAAATAAAGCAAAGACTATTGCTGGCCCACAAAGCCATTGAAAAACCCAAATCTGTAATATTCTTTACGACCCATAAATGCGCATCTTCCTTTATGACGCAGTTTTTTATGATGGTCGCCAACGATAGTGATTACAAAATAGTAGATTATGCTTCCTCGATTTGGGGGTTAGGAGATGCACTGGATATTGGCTCCACGTACGAACCTTTTTTGGAAAATAATTATGATCGCCTGTATTTTCAGACGGGAGAAATTTATACCCCTCAGCGGCACCCTATCCATTTTCCTGGTATTGAAAATTTCAAACACATATTTTTCTTACGAGACCCTAGAGACGTATTGGTTTCTGCTTTTTATTCTTTTGGCTTTTCACATGTCCTTCCTCAAAACACTTCTGCCAAAAATACTTTCCTGCAAGAACGGGAAAAAATGCAACAGGGAAGCATTGATGATTACGTTAAAAAAGCCGCCACAGAATGGATCTTACCGCTTTATCAGCAGTATCAGGATTTGCGGGAATCCTCTAATGCAAACCTTTATCTTTCCTATGATCTTTTTAATACGAATCTTCCAAATTTCATTGACGAACTTTCACATTTTCTGAATTTTACGCCGACGGAGAAAAAAATTCAAAAGGTCATCAAAGCAAATAGCAAAGGAATATCCTCAGAAGAAAGTCCATCTAAACATAGAAGGTCCGGAAAGAGCGGTCAATTTCAGGAAAAATTATTACCAGCTACGGTTACGTATCTAAATGAATTATTGGGTGATACCTTGACGTATTGGAAATTTGAAATTTAAAAAACACGGGTACTCAGCGTAATACTAAAATATACCCTTGGTTACCTGCCCCGGTAGTAACAACTTCACTATAAAACAAGTCAAATCCTTTTAACTTTTTTGCCAATCCGGAAGTGATTGACCCTTAACACCCTATCCAGAACTTAAAATGTACGTCCATCCAAATGTGGACTATAAATATTTAAAATAACCATGCTTTCTCAAATCATTTTACCAGAGAAAGCCTAAAAACAATTAATCATGAGTAATCAAAAAACAGCAGTCGTATGCGGAGCAGGCGGCTTTATTGGAGGTCATCTAGTTAACAGACTCAAGTCCGAGGGATATTTCGTCAGAGGTATCGATTTAAAAGAAAATGAATATGGTAATTCGAATGCAGACGAATTTACAATTGGTGATTTAAGAGATCCGGCAACGGCACAAAAAGCTTGCAAAGGGATGAATGAAGTTTACCAACTTGCTGCCGATATGGGAGGAGCTGGTTATATTTTTACGGGTGAAAATGACGCCGCAGTAATGCACAATTCTGCCTTGTGTAATCTCAATGTACTGCATGGAGCTTACCTGGAAAAAGTAGATAAAATTTTCTATTCCTCCTCTGCCTGTATATATCCAGAACATAATCAGCTAGATCCTGATAATCCTAAGTGTTTTGAAGGTTCCGCTTATCCGGCTGCTCCGGATAGCGAATACGGCTGGGAAAAATTATTTTCAGAACGCTTATACCTGGCCTATTTCCGGAATTTGGGAGTGGACGTTAGAGTAGCTCGATTTCATAACATATTTGGTCCTCAGGGTACCTGGACGGGTGGAAAAGAAAAAGCGCCTGCTGCTTTTTGCAGAAAAGTAGCAGAAACGAAAGAAGGTACTTCCTTTGAGGTGTGGGGAGATGGAAAACAAACGCGTTCTTTTCTCTATATCGATGAATGCCTGGAAGCGGTACGCAGATTAATGGAATCAGATTTTAATGGTCCCGTAAATATTGGCTCGGAAGAAATGATTGCGATTAACGATTTCGCTAAAATGGTCATTGATATCTCAGGTAAGGACCTTAGCATTAAAAATATTCCCGGACCAGAAGGAGTGAGAGGACGAAATTCAGATAATTCTTTAATAGAAGAAAAATTGAATTGGAAACCATCTACCCCACTACGCATCGGAATGGAAAAAACCTACGAATGGATTTCTGCTCAGGTAGCAGCAATTTCGGTTTAAATCAGCTACTCGGCGATATCTTAATCTACAATAAAACCAGCATAAGGTATCTCCTTTTTGATCCCCCGGACTTACAAACCCATAACAACAAATGAATGCTTTTTAGACCAAATCTAGACTGGCTGAGACAAGATCTTACCACTAACCAACCTATTGTAAACGGAGATTATCCCAAGGTTACAATTATTACGCCTTCTTTCAATCAAGGACAATATATTGAGGAAACGATACGATCTGTTTTAGCCCAAAACTATCCTAACCTAGAATATTTTATCTTTGATGGAGGAAGTACCGATAATACGGTTGACATTATCAAAAAATATGATCAATATATCACCTACTGGGAAACCAAGCCTGATAATGGGCAAAGCCATGCCATCAATAAAGGATTTGGAATGGCGACAGGAGATATTATTGGCTGGTTAAATTCGGATGATCTTTTTCATCCAGAAACGTTACAGAGTGTAGCAGATCATTTTAAAGATAAAAACTACCGGAAAATTTTATACGGAGAAGGAACTTATCTCTTTGATAAATATCAGATATCCATAAAAAATACGACGGCCAGACTATCTGCAAATCATGCTATTTCCCTTTGTTCCTTTATCATTCAGCCCAGCTCTTTTTGGGGCAAAACGGTAGTGGACGAAATTGGTGGCCTGGACGAAAACTTACATTATGGCTTCGATTGGGATTGGTTTATAAAAGCAAGTAATAAAAATATTCCCTTTCAAAAAGTAATAGAAGATTTTTCAATATACCGAATCCATGAACAACACAAGTCTTCTACTGCCGGTTATAAAAGAATTAAGGAAATAGCAAACATTTATGAAACATATCATGGTCCAACCGTATCGGAGGCCTATTTAAAATTTAACAAATGTTCAAAGGCAACTTGGATGAAACGAATTTTTAAACACTTACCGATTAGAACTGCTTCCCTGAGGAAGCTTTACTGGGAGCGTCAATTTAAGACAATCCCGTTTGAAGTTTTTGAATCTATTTCAATAATGTGATATGAAAAGTGAAAAAGTTATCATACTTTTCTCTGGCTGGCTTTTTGTTTTTTTCTGTTTTTTCCCTTACGTAAGCTTACTGGGGTTAAATACAACCACTCAGCCCAATGCACTTTTTTTTGCCTTATTTCCAATTGTCTTTATCCGGTCGAGAAAGTTGCCGGTAGAATTATTTTTATTTGGAATCGTCCTCTGCTTTGCTACTTTTTTTCTGATGACCAGTAATTTTAGTTTTCTCTTTTTTAGAGATTGGGCAAACTATCTTTCATTGGTCGTCGTGTCATTAGGAGCCTACAAATTTTTACGGTACATCAATGGATTACCCTATAAATTCTTTTATCTAGTCGTCACTGTCTGGTTTTTGGTGGGCATGATACAAACGCTTTTATTCCCAGAATTCCTTTCCTTTCTTGTCCATAACATGCGGGGAGCGAATGTAGCTGGTAGAGGCGTTACCAGTTTATCAGGTGAACCTACCTACTATGGATTAATGTTAGGGTTATTCTTTGTGGTTTATTTGATTAACAATTGGCATAAACGAAGCAGGCTTCTTGGTTTTCTGATTCTCTTTCAAATGATTTTTCTTTCAAAAGCTACTACGGTTATTATTATTTTTATTTTAACTATCGGAATTTTCATTTTTATTTCGATGCTTCGATTTAATATAAAACTAATTTTTACTGTTTCTGCGCTGGTTATCACTACGTCTATTTTTATGGTTTTAACCATTGATCTTTATAAAGATTTAAGGATTTATAAAATCTCCCAAATCGTATTAGACCATCCAGAAACAATATTAGCAGTAGATTTGAGCGTTAGTGAACGAGTCAATCATGTCGTATTTCCGATTATAGGCCTGATAGAAGGAGGAGGATTGCCAAGAGGCTATGGAAAATTTAGTGCTTACCTGCTCTCGAAAAATAGAAGCGGAAATTATAAAGCTTTTTTCTCTCATCCCTTAACACGGGGATCCTCCCGAATTCTAAGTGGGCATGGCAAAGTTTTTTTTGAAATGGGAGGCATCGGACTCTTAGTTTCAATTGGGATATTTGCTGCCTTCAGATTTGGTTTTTCAAACCCACCATTTCTTTTCGGATTCACTTTTTATTTTTTATTATTATTTGCAGCGTTACCATTTATGACGGCCACCGTGCCCTTTATCATTGGTAATAGTTTATTTTTAAGACACAGCAATTCTTTAAGAAAAAAGAATTCGTATTAAAATTTTTTATTCCCCGTACCTGAAGCGGCACGGATATCAGCCCTTTTACGATTAACACGTTGACCATCCAATCTGAAGAGACGATCAACCAGCGAAACATTTCAATATTCAAATCCAATGAGCCAGATTAAAAGATTTTTAAAAAAAATGCCTTTTGTAGAAACCATTCTTTCCTCCAGAAGAGCGCGTAAGATCAAGCGTACGAAAGAAGGACTAACGACGGTTAACAATCCCGATTTACAAACGATAGACAGCAAGATAAATTATCTTAAAAAGGGAGGATCTTTGCTCAAGTATGCCAATCAAAAAACAAGACTTCACTGGGAACACCGAATAGCGTTAGTCAAGCAATCATCGGATAATAATAAAATTAACTACCTGCCCACCGCGGGTACTTTTAACAACGATGGCAAGCTGATCATGCACAATGGTTTATTAATCGATCCGCTGAGCTATTATAATTTCCCAATGTTAGAATTGCTCTTCCGGAATAAAGGGGTGCACGAACCACAGGAAGAATATGTTTTTCAGGAGGTCTTAAAAAATATTCCTGACGAAGCGGTAATGGTAGAACTGGGATCTTATTGGTCCTTTTATTCTATGTGGTTTAACTCAGAAGTAACATCGGCAAAAAATTATTTGATAGAACCCGAAGATATTGAATCGGGTAAAACCAATTTTCAGCTCAATAAAATGACTGGCGATTTTACCCAGGCTTACATATCAGATAACTCAAACGATACAATTAACAATATTCCAACTATTTGCGTAGATGATTTTGTTAAAAATAAGCAAATAAAATTTATCGACATCCTGCATTCTGACATTCAGGGACATGAATTTAAAATGTTGTCAGGAGCAGAAAAACTCTTGGACAGTAAGCAAGTTGGATATATTTTTATTTCTACGCATTCCAACCAAATTCATGATCAATGTATGGATCACTTGCAATCAAAGGGATATCACTTCGTTTGTGGCTACGACATGGACGAATCTTATTCCTGGGATGGACTGCTGGTTTTTAAAAATCCTGATTATAATGGACTGGACACGATTAATGTTTCAAAAAAATAATAATATGAAAAAAATAATAAAAGGCGTCTTTAACGCATTCGGACTTGAATTAACGAAAAAAAGTAAGGTTGAAAATGCTTTTGAATTACAAAAAAAAATCATTGGAAACACCAACAAAGCAGTGACTATTTTCGATGTGGGAGCACATATTGGCAATGTCTCTCTACAGTACAATACACTTTTTTCAAACGCTTCTATTTACAGCTTCGAGCCTTTTCCTCCCTCTTTTAATTCTCTGCAGCAGAATACATCCACCCACAAAAATATTACGTTATTTAATAAAGGTCTGGGAGCATATACAGGAACTGCAAAATTTCATTCTAATCAAAGTGAACAAACAAACTCCATCTTAGCCACACATGAGCAAGCGAATAGCAATTGGGGAAATAACGACCTGTTAAAAACCAAAGAAATAGTAGAAATCGACTTGACTACGATAGATCAAATCGTAGAAGAAGAAAATATCAAAACAATAGATATACTTAAAATGGATGTACAGGGGGCAGAACATGAAGTAATGGCCGGAGCAAAAAAAACCATTGAAAAACAAATGATCCGTTTAATCTACACGGAAATTATTACCGTACCAACTTATCAGGGCCAAAAAGAATTTGACGATATTTTAAAGATGTACAGAGCGTATGGATTTGAGTTATTTACTATTTACAAAGCTGGACATAGAGCAGATGGACGGCTACAATTCATTGATGCTATTTTTGTAAACCCTACCCGATAAAACGCTTACTCAATAACAACCTTCTTTACCACTTTTTTATTTTCATAATTAAGTTCAATAAAATAAACACCTGGGTTTATCTGATGAACATCCACCGTATTCGTATCTTTTACCTTTTTTACAATCAGACTACCAGCAATATCATAAAGTGCTAAACTACTCGGTGCTATTTCTCCACGGACATAAATTTGCTCGCTCGCTGGATTGGGATAAACCTGAATATTATTTTTTAAAACAAATTCATCTTCCACGTTTACAATCGCTTCCTGATAGACCCGAACGTAATCTATCAGCATTTGATCTTGGGTGAAATTCGGACTTATATTTCCGGCGATTCCGCCCATGGCTACGTTCAGCAAGATATATTGATCTTCAAAAAACGGCCAGGTACTGGCATCCTTCACCGCCGGATTATAGGTATAAAAACCAACCCCGTCCAACAAAAATGTTATTTGATCCGGCGACCAGTTTACTGAATAAACATGAAATTCATTCGCCAGATCGGAGGCAATCGTTCCTCCTTTATTTGGCTCACCACCATTGCAACAAGGAGTGTGCAGCGCACTACCGATAAAGTTGGGATCTTCTCCTGAAAATATTCCGTGTTCCATGATATCTATTTCTCCACAGCCGGGCCAATTGGTATCTCCAAAAATTTGATCCCAGAATCCTCCGTTTTCATTGATATTCTTTCCCAGCGTCCAGATAGCCGGCCAGGTTCCTGGTTCCACCGGAATTTTCGCTCTGACATCTACCCTACCGTAAGTGAAAGCAAATTTTGAATTTAAACGGGCAGAAGTATAATTTTTCGTTAATCCTTGATCTGAGAAGGTTTCCCTTTTAGCGATAATATTTAAAAAACCAAAATCGTCCACAAAAGAATTATCCGAACGGTCCGTGTAATGTTGCGCTTCTCCGTTCGCCCAGCCAACACCAGGAATAATTACCTGCGTTTGGTGAAACCAGTTAAATGAATTCACCACTCCGGGAATATCAAAATTATCTTCCCAAACTAAATTGGTGTATTCAACGTCGAGCTCGTTCGGATTTCCGGGAATCGAACCATCCGCTATTTCATCAATTAAATAGGTTCCCGGAGTACCAACGCCGCCATCAATAAAAATCGTCATTCTATCATAAAGACCACTACCAGCCACCGGCGTTACACCGTCTGAACTTAACACGGCGTTAGAAAAATCAAAAATAATTTGATCGGTCCACCCTCCTCCAGCGGGTACATTTTGGGCAACTTCCACATCAGGATTTTCACCATCCTCTAATTTTAAAATAATCGTATGCGCATTTGGGTCAAAACCATAGAAGGACAAAGAGATGGTATCCTGAAAATCTAAATCAATCGACCTGATAAGATCAATCGTAAAACCTTGCCACACATCTGATCCATCGTTGAAAAACTGTCCCACTTGATTTCCAACATTTTCAGGATCGGACCGAAAAGAAAAACCACTTCCTGAAAAACCAGTAAATTCATCTGAGGAATCGTCAAAATCTATCGGCATTTCTTGCGCAAAAGATGATTGAGCAATTAATAGAAAAAGGAAAAGAAAAAGTAGACTGGAAAAGTAATTTTTCATAATTTAATTTATCAAAATTTGCTATTAATTGTCATTATTATAAACAATCTTTACCACACCATAACAATTGCTTAGACTTACTTGTTGAATATAACTGTAAAATAAATCATAGCCTATTCATCTAGTATACTCCTAAAAAATAATACATGCCTCATTATTTATTTATTTTACTTCTTTTGTGCTTCCCATTCCTTACAAAAGCCCAATTTTGTACGGGTACTCTCGGTGACAATATTTTTATCGAAGGAGATTTTGGCAGCGGTCCGGCCAACTTACTTTCTCCAAACCCCAACATCGCACCGGGCTATGCTTACACGTTTAGCGTCCCTCCTGTAGATGGACAATATGTGCTGACAAATAGTACGGCGGTCTGGTCTGGTCTTTATGATTCGTGGCTGGCCATTGGCGATAACAGCTTCGACCCTAACGGTTATATGATGGTGGTAAATGCCAGTAATAATCCCGGTCTTTTTTACCAACAAACGGTTTCCGGACTTTGTGAAAACACCTTATACGAATTTTCGGCAGACATCATCAATCTGATAAAAGTCGGTATACCCGATCATTTGGATCCCAACGTTTCGTTTCTATTAAATGGAGTCGAACTATTCTCAACGGGAAACATCCCCAAAACCAACAACTGGATAAACTACGGTTTTACTTTTACCACCATGGTCGGTCAGGAATCCCTGACCCTGGCCCTTCGTAATAATGCACCGGGAGGAATTGGGAATGATCTGGCCATTGATAATATTTCTTTTCGTGCTTGTGGACCACAAACCCTTACCGCACCCGGAACGGATGAAATTGATCTTTGTGAAAATGCCACACCCGTTAATTTTATTGCTACGCTGATGGGCAATCAATACCTAAATCCTGCTTTTCAGTGGCAACAAAGCCTGGACGAAGGAGCGACCTGGACAGACATTTCCGGTGCCACCGATGCTAGCTATACTCATCCTGTTTTGACAACCCCCGGATCGTATTACTACCGTTTTCTGGTCGCCGATGGAGTCGCAAACCTCAGCTCCGATAAATGCCGGGTAAATGCCAATCCTAAAATCATCAATGTTCGTCCCACTGTTATAACTCCAATAGATACGACACTTTGCGCAGGACAAACCCTCACGGTTGGAACCAGCGTTTATACCGAATCGGGAGTTTACCAGGATAATTTTACTGGCTCTTTTAGTTGCGATAGTATCGTGATTACCAACTTAACCGTTACGACGAGTTCGGAATTCGTGGCAGACCTTTTAGTCACCCCACCCTGCCCGAATCTTGCCGACGGTAGTATTTCTATTGAAAATATTGTCGGAGGTACCGTACCGTTTAATTATACTTTTCAAGGCGTAGACGTTGGGGCAACGACCTTCTTTGCTGATCTTGCGGGCGGACAAACTTATTCGGTCGTCATTCAGGATGCCGGCGGCTGTGCCATTGAACAATCCGTTTTGATGGAAAATCCGGCGGATTGGATCGTCGAATTAACGCCAACCCCTCCCTGTCCAAATTTAGCCAACGCCAGTATTTCTATCGATAATGTCAGTGGTGCCACGGCCCCGTACAATTATATTTTTGATGGTGTGGACGTTGGGACGATGACTTTCTTTCCGGATCTGGCCGGTGATCAAACTTACACCGTCGTCATTCAGGATGCGCTCGGTTGTTCCGTTGAACAATCTATTCCCATCGAAAATCCGGAAGACTGGCTGGTCGACCTGGTCGCTACGCCTCCTTGTCCAAACGATACCGACGGTAGTATTTCGGTAGAAACCCTGAGCGGTGCTACGGCTCCTTATAGTTTTACCCTGGATGGGGTCGACGTTGGCACCACCACTTTATTTCCGGATCTGGCCAGTGGACAAACCTATTCCGTCGTCATCCGGGATGCCATTGGTTGTACCACCGAAAGATCTGTTTTGATCGAAGACCTTCCCGACCTGATTTTAGAATTAGGCGAAGATCAGCTCGTTGAATTAGGCGAAACCGTCCGGATAGCTCCTTTTTATAATTTTACGCCCACCGATTTTAGCTGGCAGGTCAGCACCACGCTCGACTGCCTTGAATTTTCGGAATGTGATGAATTCGAATTACTGCCTACGGCTAGCGAGCAGGTGACCCTCGAATTATTGATTGGCAATGGTTGTTCGGTTGCCGATTCTCTTTTTATCGAAGTGCTGGACGTTCGGAAAGTGTATGTGCCCAATGCTTTTTCTCCCAACGCAGATGGCGTCAATGATGTCTTTACCGTTTTTGCAAATACAAACAACGTTCAGCTCGTCGAAGAATTAAAAATATTTAACCGCTGGGGGGCCCTTGTTTTCGAAAACAACAACTTCCTGCCTAATGATTTACAACTCGGCTGGAACGGAATTTATCAAAACGATGTCGTCCCGTTAGGGGTATATCTTTATACAGCGACAGTGCGGTTTGTGGATGGCGAAGTGCTGAGATATTCGGGAGATGTGAGTGTGCTGAAATAGGTGGGTGGGATGTTGAATGGTTGAGGCGCTAGGCTTGTTGAATCGTTGAATTGTTGAATCGTTGAATCGTTGAATCGTTGAATCGTTGAATCGTTGAATCGTTGAATCGTTGAATCGTTGAATCGTTGAATCGTTCAAACTGCATCACGGCAGGCAGGGCGTTGAAATTTATGGTTGATATTTATGTGTTAAAAAAATTAATAATAATAATAATAATAATAATAAGGCTTTTTTTATGGAAAGGGCTTTTGAAGAATAATGTATGTGTGTGGTATTGCGGCGGCTGGCTTAGCCAAATTGGATGGTCAGCCGCACTTTTTAACTGCGCATTATTTTGCCATCGAGCGAGCTTGGCTGGTCAGGGGATGGCGATTAAAAATTAGTGTAAAAGACTTTTAAGAATTATGTATGTGTGTGGTATTAGGACGGCTGGCTGATCCGGATTGGATGGTCAGCCGCCACTTTTTTTGGGCTTGTCCAAAATTTTGTTAGATACAATGATAACTGTTCGCAGGCCCGTATCCAGGCGAGGACTTTTAAACGAGCGGCGACCATGCTGAAGTTCACTATTCCATCAAAAGCAATTCAATTAGATCTTCTGACTTCCTATTTCCCGGATTTCCTACAACGGCCATATTTGTCATCATACGTCCAAGTCCTGCAAAAAACAACCGGTACCTTTCTTCCCTCAGGCTTGCTAAAAGCTGCTGTTCTTCCGCTGAAAGGGCTGGCATATTACTGGCAAGCAGTAGTAAATTCCGGTACCATTCCGTTTGCGTTAAGTGTGTCAAAAACATGGGAACCATGCTATGATATTGAAGAGTCAGGTCTATTTCAGTTCTTCGGGCCTCGTCCCGTACTGAGGGCGGAACCTGCGGTACTGGTAGTTGGCTGCGTTTTTTTGTAAAATGTTCTTTTAAATCTCTCTGGTAATTTTTGCGGATATTGACCAGCGTAAATTGATCTTCTAGTGTAAGATTGTCTTTAAGTCTGGCGCGTATTTTTCCGGTTTGTGGAAGAAAAATTGTCTTATGATAAGCTATAAGGTTTTTATAATTTTCTATTCTGGAGGGTGGCTTCATAAACGAATCTTTGGGTAAATTGGATACCATCGCTTCAATTTCTGCCTGGGTATAAATAGCAAATAACCGTTTTTGAGTTTCTACCTCAAAGGTATTTTCTGCCTCAGCATCCAGTCTGCCCATCGCCAAATCTACCATCACATCAACAACTATTTCGTCCATTACTTCCAGAAAATCAGGCGTATCCGTTGATGTCCGAGCCAGTGTATCGGTGTTCTGTGCCTGGAGATGTGTTTGATTTACGACCAGCCCCAAAAAGAGTAAGAACAGGAATTGCAGAAACTTTGTTAAATTCAACAACGTCATTATTTTTATTGTATAAGTAAGAATAATAGACAAGATCGTCATTTTTTTTGGACTTTTTGTAAAAGTAGTACGCATTTCAAACTATTTTACATAAGGGTTGTATTTCCCGACCAGGTTCAGCTTATATTTGAGGTAGTGCGTAAATTACAGAGGGAATATTAAACGACGTTATTCTCTTCGGCAACGTAAGTGCAAAATAACAACCGCTATGAATTCACGGCAGAATGAGCAACAATATAGGTCGCAGCAACACATAACTCAGCACCGTGACAGATGCGGATTTATTCCTAGCTGGCACGGTGATGGACGAGAGGGGACTACTGGTGGCTACGCCTTACTTCCTAGTAATAAATCCGCTCACTATAAAATGTTCGATCTCCATTTGTAGTTATGTATGGATTTATATTATGTATCATTTCTCTCAATTCATCAATTCTTTTTAAATTTTCGTTCCTTGAAAGGCCGGAATGATTATCATAAAGATAAATTTTATTAACGAGCAAGCATACATACTGATATTTTTTATCATATAATAGTTTAGCAAACTCATTTCTAGCAAACTCCTCTGATTCAAAATCTTTAACAATTACAGTGAACTCGGAATAAGACATTGTTCCATCTCCTAATTCCCACGCTCTTTTTGTCCTAAAAAAAAATACGGAATCAACAGAATTATTTGTGGTCGATTGATTTATCTCAACATTATAATCATCCCAACCTAATTCAGAAATTTTTTCTTTTTCACTTTTATTTCTACATCCAAGAAAAAGTAACACTGCTAAGATTATATATAAACTAATTACTCTCTTCATTTAATTATTCCAATTTAAAAAGTTGAATTCTCTAATCGTTCTTTTCTCTGACTTTGAAAAATTAAGTGACGGTGACCCCCAAAGGCTATTTCGCCCTTTACTATGATAAACATTGGTCTTGAGATTCCAAATAAACGGCTGGATAGGAGCACCTATGTAACTACCATGTTGTGGATTTGCCACATCCGTAAAACCCAACTTATTGGCAATTTTAGCCTTTTTTCCGTAATCTCTGCTAAAATTTCCTTGAAAGCCTTTTAGCTTGCTATTTTCTAAACCAGTAATTAATCCGACATGATGAGCACTTTCGCTTCCTTTTCTCGTCGACATTAATAAATCACCAGACTCAGCAGCTCCTAGGGTTTTTAAAGAACTATTAGCATCATTATCAATATCCGCTGCTGCTGATTTTTTAAGGACATCATTAGAAAATGACTCATAATTATTATATTCTACTGACGAAGCATCAAAATTTTGATCTCCAGTTGTAAATTTGAACGGAAGGTTGTTATCTCGAGCAAACTCCATAACAGTACTTAGGCATAAGTCTTCACAAGTAAAGTCTTTATTATCAACCTTATATGCAGAAACTTTATCAGCAACAGAGTTCCTATACTCCGCAACCTTTTCTTCATCCCAGCTATTATGAACACTCCATGCCTGAAGCCCCCATAAATCGGTATTAGCAATAGGACTATTCTCCGCATAATTATATGGTGACACCCACGAAAATTGTTCTGCAGCTGGATCAGCCGAAGGAAATCTAGCAATCGCAGCATCATACATTCTAAATCCGTAATGATGCCAGTTCAACCCAAAGTCCTCATCCAACTCCTTCCCATTATACCCATACTTATTCTCCTTTCCAATCTGCGGCGCCCACTTCCCTTCCATCTTCAAACCAAACGGGTAGCAGTGGTTCTCATGCAATATCTCTAACTACAATCACCTTCTTTAAGGCTTAACGCAAGATAACAAATTTTCAATTGAAAAATAAAAATTACTTACTCAACGGATGAACCGTTTCCAACTCCTCTTGTAATTCTTCCAAACTTCGTTGTCCGTATCTAAACGTACTACTCACATATTTATGACCCGCCAAGTATTGTACCTGGCGTAAGTCTTTACTTTTCAACCAATGATTAATCAAGCTTTGTCTTACCTCCCGAACCGTTAATTTTAGCCCATAGTGTTTGTGCAATATTTTCCATAAATAGGATAAAGTATTGGCTAATTTTCTACCATTATTTTTACTCAAAAAGAGATAGTCAGATCCTAAAGTGTCCAGCGCTGGCCGGACTTCAAAAACATAATTATTTAAGTCCAGTATTTGTACTGCAACCAGTTCCATTATTCTACTATTGATCGTTCTCGTTTCTCTAACTCTGATTAATCCGTTTTTTATATCAATATCTTCTAACCTCATATTCTCCAACTCAACTCTTTTTAGTCCCTGATAAATTACCATTCCCAGGATTACCTTATTTCGTTTTCCAGACAAACCACTTTCGTTATATTGTCGGTATAAATTTTCTAATTCTGGATACTCAACTTGATAATAAACTGCTTTGTGGCGAACGCCTCGCAATCGTAATTCTGCGATTGGACTTACTTTTTCCTGACTGGTATATAAATGATTAATCGCTAGTATTTCGTGGTTAATCGTTCGGCTCCTGATTCCTTTTCCTTGACGATATCCAATCCACTTCATGGCATCCGGATAGGAGAGTGATGCTAAACTTAATCCTTCTTTTTTCAACCATTCCATAAATATTCTTCCTATCCTGGTATATCCTTCAATCGTTCTTTTTTGGTATTTTCTAGCTTGTAAATACTCGGCCATTTTGTCGATTACTTTTTCCATTGAGGTAGTTTTAGGTGTGTGTAAATTTGACTACTATCTAAACTCCGGTGACCCAAAAACAAAGACACTTGCTCTAGTCGCATTCCGTTATTTATTAAATGAGTTCCGATGCTGTGCCGTAGATTGTGAAGCGTAATTTTAGGTGATAATCCAGCTTTATCAATCAGGTCCTTTAAGCGGATTACCAGACTCGTAGGATTTAACGCAGTCCCATTTTCTGATAAAAATAAATGATCCGTTGATCGACTATTACTAAAGATTTTTCGTCCACTACTTCGGTACATTTCCAGATCTTCTTTTACCTGTTTTACCATCGGAACATAGCGACTCCATCCGTTTTTACTTTGCTTT
>CALLPK010000048.1 GCA_938015415.1 uncultured Saprospiraceae bacterium | reverse complement strand
TACGTCATTTACCACTACTGTGATATCTGCCGAAGCACTACAGTTATCCGTTACCGTTACGGCACTCGCATCGCCCGCGGGAACATTATCACATTCTGCCGTGATCGCTCCCGGCACATTTGTAATAACTGGATCCGTCGTATCTTCTACATTGATAGTCTGAACAGCCGTCGAAGCATTATTACATTCATCCGTGGCCGTCCACGTACGCGTAATTGTATAATTATTTGGACAACTGCCCGGTATGGTTACATCATTTATCACTACCGTAATATCCGCCGACGCACTACAGTTATCCGTTACCGTTACTACACTCGCATCGCCCGCTGGAACATTATCACATTCTGCTATAATTGCCGCAGGGACATTTGTGATAACTGGATCCGTCGTATCTTCTACGGTGATTGATTGGGTAGCCGTTGAGCTATTGTTACATTCGTCCGTCGCCGTCCACGTTCGGGTAATCGTATAATCGTTTGGACAGCTACCGGGTGTAGTTACATCATTTACCATTACCGTAATATCCATTGAAGCACTACAATTATCCGTTACCGTTACTACACTCGCATCGCCAACTGGGACGTTATCACATTCTATCGTAATCGCCGCAGGTACATTTGTGATAATGGGTTCCGTTGTATCTTCTACCGTGATTATTTGAATCGCAGTTGTAGAATTATTACACTCGTCCGTGGCCGTCCACGTTCGAGTAATCGTATAATCGTTAGCACAACTACCAGGTGTAGTCGTATCATCAACCGTTACCGTAATATCACCTATTAGCGTACAGTTGTCAGATACGGTCACTGCCGTTTGATCTCCCGCTGGAATATTACCACATTCTACAGTGATGGCGGCAGGGACATTTGTGATGACCGGATCGGTGGTGTCTTCTACTGTGATCGTTTGAATCGCCGTAGTAGAATTATTACATTCATCCGTAGCGGTCCACGTTCGAGTAATCGTATAATCATTAACGCAAGTACCAGGTGTAGTCGTATCATCAACGCTTACCGTAATATCGCCTACCAGCGTACAGTTGTCAGACACGGTCACTGCGCTCGCATCTGCCGCGGGAACACTATTACATTCTACCGTAATGGCGGCAGGAACATTGGTAATGATCGGAGGAATCGTGTCAGCAACAAAGATTGTTTGTGATACGATTTCCCGGTTGCCACAATCATCCGTGGCCGTCCAGGTCCGAATTAATTCATAAGTATTTAAACAAGAGGAATTCTGGGTCGTTTCAGAGAATACCACTGAAACGCTATTTCCACATTTTTCGGCTACGATTTCGGTTCCAATGACAGGTGGAGCTGGAATATTACTACATTGCACGCTGGTATCTACCGGCTGAGCAATGGTAAATACAGGAGCCAATGTATCTAATACCGTTACGATCTGATTTTGAGTAAATCTATTTCCACAATCATCAGTCACTGTCCATACTCTGGTAAACATTCCGGTATTGTTACAACCAGACAAAGTAGCTGTATTGTCCACATAAGTAACTATTGAAGAATTTGTACAGGCATCGTCAACATTTGTTGGTGCACCAATCGAAGTAGTCGTTGAATCAATTTGACAATTATTATCAAAATATAAAATGGTGTCCACCGGAACCGTAAAAGTCGGAGGAATCGAATCAATAATGGTAATCATTTGAATTCCAGTTGAGGTATTTCCACACTCATCCGAAACCATCCAGGTTCTGATGAATGAACCAGAAGTATTACATCCGTTCAGTCCACTGAGGTCATCGGAATAACTAGAAGTTGTAGTACCTGTACAAGTCCCATCATTAATATCCGTGAGTGTTCCAGTAGAACTGGAAGAAGTATCTACTAAACAAAATAAATTAAGGTACAAAGTCGTATCCGCTGGTACCGTGAACATAGGTCGTATGGTATCCAGGATAGTTATATTTTGCGTTCCAATAAACTGGTTTCCACATTCATCCGAAACAGTCCAGGTTCTGGCGAAGGTTCCCGTGTTATTACAACCCGTTAAGGTAGACTGATCATCATTATAAATAATCGTTAATAAACCGGAGCAATCATCCAAGGCGTCCGTAATTGTTCCAGTAGAAGTACTGGAGGTGTCAACCATACAAGTAGCGTCTAAGTACACGATGGTATCACCCGGTATGATAGCGGTTGGAATGCTATTATCTTCATAAATAATGTTGGCCTGAACTTGCGCCATATTTCCACAACGATCCGTCGCAGTAAAAGTAACTAGTGCAGTTCCGGTCGGCCCACAACTATCCGCGAGTGCCGTATAATCATTGGTTACTACCACATCCTGACTACAATTATCAGAAAAAGTTGCGCCTCCATAATTATTCAACCATTGATCAATGGAATCAGTTAAGTTGATGGAGCTATTACATTCTAAGATTAAATCATTTGGAATGTTATCCCAAACAGGTAATTCGGTATCTAGAACATCAAAAATAATGGTATCACTGGAAAAACAACTATTTCGGGTTACGGCAATACTAATGGTTTTTTCTCCACAATCAGTAAAAGTAACCTGATGTGGTCCTACACCAGAAATAGTATCCGGCGTAGCACCGGGTCCGAAATTCCAAAAATATTCTGCACCGGGTCTATTATCAAGGGCAACAAAGACGGCAGTATCTGATGGACAAGATATTGGTGCTACTGATACGTTAGAAATAGTTCCACACGAAGGATCTTCACAATCGATTAATCCATTTTGATTATCATCAATTCCATTATCACAAATTTCTTCACAAGGAATGAGATTTAATTCATAACAACAGAAAGGAGATGTTCCACAATCACTTAAAGTTGACACACAAATGCTGTAAGCTCCTGAATCTACTCCGCTAGGGTCAATTACAATGGAAGAAGTACCATCTCCATCTACGATATTAATTCCCGCAGGAACCAACCAATCGAAACCGGTAGCGTCCGGTAGTGAATCAATAGTAAAACGAATAGAATCATTGGTAACACAAGCAATTAAACCTACGGTATCCGGCGAAATAAATGCACAAGAGAAAGGTACTGTATTGTTAAGAATAACTTCCGTTGCTGTCGTTTCACAATTGCCATTATCATTCCGGGCAAATATTTGGAACGTTCCTGCGCTCAAACCTGTAAAAGTGCCGTTACTTTGCCAAACTCCGGTGACGCCTAATTTATATTCGGGTGTTCCTACTCCACCTGTAGAAGAAACAGTAATCGAACCATCTGATGCATTACACGTAGCGGGGTCCACCGTTGTATCAATAATAATTAATAAATCATCTGGTTGCGTTACGGTAACGGAAGTAACTACTTCACAAGAGTAACTATCTGAAACGGTAATATCATAAATACCCGCCACCAGATTACTGGCTGTATTGCCACTAGAGGGAATTGGTCCGGTATCCCGATTGCTCCATTGGTAAGTATATGTTCCAATACCTCCAGAGGCGGTTACTATTGCCTGTCCGTCATTTCCTCCGAAACAAGATACAGGAGAAGAAGTACTAGCCGAAGCTATGAGGACTGGAGGATCATTTAAGGTAATACTTTCTGTTTCAGTACAACCATTAATATCTGTAGCCGTTACCGTGTAAGTACCAGCACTCAAAGAATCTGCAATAGCATTATTATCACCATTACTCCATTGATAAGTAAAGCCTCCGGCTCCACCCGTGGCATTGGCTCGAACCGAACCCGTATTTTCTCCTGCGCAACTAATTGCTTCTCCATCAAAGTTAGAAATTACAGAAGTTGTTATAATCGCTGGTGGAGGCTGTACTAGTGTGATACTATCCAGGGCAGAACAACCTTGATTATCAGTGACGGTAACGTAATACTTTCCTGCACTTAAATTTCTAATAGTATCTGTAGATTCCGCATTACTCCAGAGTATACTAATCGGTGCTACGCCACCCGCAACATCAACTACAGCCGCACTTTCAAAATCACCGTTGCAAGTACTGTTACTTAGTGCAAGAGCATCAATATCCAAGGCAGTTTCCACAAAAATAGTCTGTTGCTGGGAGGAGGTATTACCACAATTATCCGTAGCCGTCCAGGTGCGATCAATTTGATAACTACAATCTGTGGACGTAATATTTTCAACAAAAGTAACCACTGGATCAGGATCACAATTATCTTCTGAATTAACACATCTTGGAAATACCTCCACCTCAGCAATATTCATTCTATCACCATTTTGTAACTGAATCCTTACATACCTTCCAGTAGTACTTACTGGAATGGTGGTTGGAAACTGAGCTTGGTTTCCTTCAAAGTAGCTATGTACTTCGGGATTAGCCAAAGTAGTAGCCAAGTCATTAGAAGTAAAAGGTTTTTTAGAGATGAGAATATAATAATCATCCGTTCTGTCCTGACAACAACTTGTCCGATTGAAAACATGAATAGAATCTAATTGGTATACTCCCAGAAGATCTACTTCCCACCATGGCTCTACTTCTATAGCAGTCTGATTGAAATTACTATAATTCCCATCAACGGCTCCACTTGCCGGAGCACCAAAATCTGTACTCGATTGAGCAGCCGGTTTATTCAACGCAATATTAGTAACATTATTACCACAATTCAACAATGGTGCTTCTGGTATTGCGGAAGGAACTACCGTTATATTTGCCGGAATATCTAACAAAACCGGGGCAGTAGTATCTACCACCACGATATTTTGTGTTTCAGTAAATACGTTTCCACAGTAGTCGGTTGTAGTCCAAGTACGAGTTATGTTATAAGTTTGATCCGTACAAGTTCCGTCGTTGGTTTGAGTGGATGTTTCGGCATAAGTAGTATTGACAATACAACCTAGAACCAATAATTCAGCCACCGCGGTAATATCTCCACCATTCACTTCAGACAATGCCCTCAACTGAACATATCTTGCGGATTGACTTGGAAAATTAACACTCTCGGGATCTGTGCCAGAAGTCCAGGTACCAGATGCCACCGGACTTCCCCAGTTGGTCCCATCCATACTAAGGTAGAACTCATAATCAGCGATCCGTCCTTCTGAATTATCCTGTCGAGGCAGATAGGTAAATCCAGAAACTGCTTCTGTTTGTCCCAGATCAATCTGAATAGTATGAGGTAATGCCTCAGGAATTCCACCAGTACAACAACACTCAAATTTTACGGCATCAATATCTAAATCCCATGTAGCGAGATTAGAAAATCGAATATATCGAGTATCATATTCTGTAACTAAATTATAATCATAGAAAATGGTATCATTCGTTGAAAAAGGATTATCCGCCCGATTTCGATAATTAACTCCGTCGCCAGATTCAGCAATTCTAAGGTTTGGCGTACCTCCGGTAGCAGAACTTCTACGCAGTGTAACCGTATACGGTGTTCCTGCGGTAATTATTTCTCCCAGGTCAATCACCAGGGTTTGTCCCTGATCGGTAAGTCTCGCAAAGTTTCCGTCCGGAGCACCGATAACGTTACCAGGATTAGTAGTTCCGGAACTTCCGACGCCGTTTGTAGCATAACTTTCTCCACAGCTGGTTGACGCACTTGAGTTCGTTAACCAATAGGTATTTCGATCTCCATCGATAACTTCGTCACCACCAAAATTTGGTCCTTGTTGGGAATCTACCGAACGACTTGTCCAGCTAAACTGCGGTAATAATCCTTCTTGAAAACAACTATCCTGAACAGCGACAGCGATAAGGTTTTCGCAGTTTATAGTCGTATCGGGGCCAATAATATCAATAATTGGGCTGATAGGCGTTTGTACCGGGAAGGTTACTTCCGCCTCTAGCTTTGCTCCATTGTTAGTGGCGCTACCTATATTACGAACAAAGGTAGGGTTCGTAAGATCATTAATTACGGCATTAAACTGAAACAATATAGAATCATTTGGCAAAATAACACTTCCGTGCCGGTAGCCTAATTCATCCAATGGAAAACTAGAATAAGGGGTTGGATCGTCTGATAAAATCGTAATATTATTTCCAATAATCGCTTTGGTTGATCCACTAATATAAGTCAATTCTTCTGGCAAAGTATCCAATAAAGTAAGCGTACCTACCGATAACGGAAGCGCTCCAGTATTTCGGATCATAAGGGTATACATGACTTCATCACATTCATCAAACAATCCGTTTCCATTAACATCTTTCGAAAGGTCCGCACATTTGGAAATCGAGAATGGAATACCATTTGGTAAGCCGGTACCTAAATCAATTGCAGGTGAACCAGGACTAGCAGTCGCTGGATCTTGCCCCCATGCTCCCGCAATAAACGCATCAGAATTATCACAAACCCAGATTCTGGTTCCTGTCTGATCGTTATCGTCCGTATCATATAATTTTATTTGTCCTAACTCCGGAATGAAGAAGTCCTCATCATAAGGAGTCCCATAAGTATCGACTAAAGTTCCTCCATCTCCATCGTGATCTACACAGATACGAATGTTACCACTGCTAGTACTACCCTCTGGATAATCTGCCGTGATCCAAATTGGAGCAGAGTTTTCTGTAGCAGGTTGTATATCACAGGCTACCACATTTAATTCCGCAATAGTAGCCCATGGTCCACCATTAATTTCTGAATTTGCGACCAGTCGAATATAGCGACCATTCGTTTGTGGGAACACTATTTTTTTCAATACTGGAGTTCCATCAAACTCACCAGATACAACTGGATCTCCCCAATCTGCCAAATCATTCGTTATATAAAAGTCATAATTTTCAATATTACCATTAGACGTTGTTCCGTCATTTATTTCCAATGCCCAATTCATTAAGGTTCCTCCTTGACGAGTACCATCTTCCGTCATAATTAGGGTCCAGGTACCATTCATTTCTTCTCCGTTAAAATTAGAAAGTGGTGTAGCACCTTTGAAGGTTCCTCCTCCGACGGGCGGACATGGAAAAGACTGTATTGCATCATCATCTACCGTCATATTAATATCATCACCATTACCACAATTTTCATTAAAAATAGTAACGGTGGTACCACTGGGACTTTGTAATTGCACTCTTAGTCTACTAAGATAAGTATGATTTATTCGTAAATCTGCTAAATTCAAATCTTCAATTGTACCAGTAGCAGTAACGTTAAGAGTTGACGTTACGGTTATTGGACCGCTGTTAGGTATTATCAGATCGTTAGGCTGGGTAAAAGTTTGATATACGCCCCGCGGATTGAGCAGTAATTGGGATAAATTATAGGAAGTACCTAAATCAATTTGTATTTCATGAGGGTATGGGGTCGAACTTGGCGTATATTGGGTATGCCAGAAAGTATTTAAATCTCCATCAAAAGTTTGTGTACCATCTAATGCAGGACTTTCGTCACTATCTGTTGAGATGAGGGTCCATCCCGACTGAGGAACAATATTTGAATTATGACAGTAAGTAGGATCCTGACCAGGAGCAAATCCCGCGATGGTGATTTGTGAAGTTAACTGATCGGCAGGAATAAGTGCGAACCCCCAATCTCTTCCCGAATTGGTATCAAAAATAGTAGCACCATCAGCATCAGAGTCAATAGTTGCAATGGCATAATAGTTTTCACCATTTTCAGAGTACGTTCTAACCCCTGTATTCTCAGGCAACGTAATATATGTAGTTTGGTTTGCTAAAATATTGACAGAATTTGTACCGAAAAGCGTTTCATAAAAGACTCGAATAGAACTATTATTAGGATTAAAAAAATGAAGCGCCGTAGGATGATTGACATTGCTTTCGATAGAACCAGAATTATTATTCAAAGTAGAAACCGGACTATAGTAGGAATTAGACCATTGTTCTATCGGTTTTAAAGTAAAAAACCGACTTTCAAAACTAGCACAAATATCTCCAGTTATGAGGTGAACCTGAATAGGTAGGTTTGCGAAAATTTGATCGCCTACGTTAATATTACCATCAATCAAAAAACTCTCTCCTTCCGCTAAAACTCGCGTTTGGGCAGTCCCGTTGTCGATATAATTAACGGTAGTTCCATTTTGTTGTGCCATAACTACCGCCCCTGTATATTCAAACATTCCGTTGACATCACTATTTTCTCCAACTGGAATTTTATATTCCAGGCCCCATGATTCTATCGGATAAACTTCTAAAGCTCCGGCAAATAAAGTACTAGAACGATCAGCCCAGTTAAGCTTTGTGATGGCCAAATTTCCACGACTACCAATTTTATCTCCACCATCATAATCCAATACTTCCTGCATTGTACGTGAGTAAACGGCATTGTTCAAGACAATAATTTCAGCGGCAGAAAGGAAGTCATCAGTATCACCAGGTGCGGAACCATTGGCCAAATTACCATCTCCCCAAATTTCCGTAGTTGACTGGATAGGAAAACTTAAATTCGGTTCATAACCGTCCTCCCAGTGGTCATAATGAATAACCGTCCCTCCTTCAACCACTCCAATAGAGACATAGAGTTGAACGGGATCGACGGGTTCAGAAAAAATTATTCGGCAATTTTCCGGAAAGATGCTTTGTAAGGCTTGTAATATTTCATCTTCCGGTGCTGGCATATAGTATGTTTCTATAAACTGAGTAGCGGTTACGTCACCCGAGCAAAAGTTCAAAGTTGATCCAGTGCTTTCCACTCCGTTACCTGCGATCAATGTGGCGGAAGAAGAAGCAATACAGGTTTGGCCAACGTATCTTAGTTCAACCGTGTAAGTACCTACCGATAAATTTTCGAATAAGCTGGATGATTGCCAACCGGTGACTCCAACCAGCCTAAATTCAAAAGCAAATGAGTTTCCGCTTCCGCCAACCAAAATTCCTCCATCGGTACTTGTGCTGGTGGTCGGGTGGATGATCGTCAAATTCGCGATCGTGGGTGCTTCGGTTACATCTACGGTAACTGATTGAGGGCCTACTTCACAGGTACCGAGGTCATTTCTGACATAGGTAAAGTAAGTTCCAGGAGCCAAGCCGGTAAAAAAGTTAGAAGGTTGCCATGAAATTCCATCCAGACTATATTCATAAGTTCCAATTCCCCCAGTCGCATCTATTCTAATGATTCCGTCATCGACTCCACAATCTTGAGGTGCACGTGCTTCTGCGGTAAAAGTAAGTGCCGGAGGTTCACTTAAGGTTATAGAACGAACAATAGAACAGCCATTACCATCTGTAATAGTAACGCTTGTAATACCACTAGTAGCATCTGTGATGGAAGAACTCGTCTGTCCGCCACTCCAAAGGTAATTATAGCCTCCCGCTCCTCCAGTAGGATTGGCCGTTAATGCGCCATCATTCCCACCAATACAACTTACATCAAAACCGTTATAAACAGCATCTTTAGTAATACTAGCATTTATTGGTGTCGGATTACTAATCGTTACATTAGTGATAGCTTCACAATTATTTGCATCGGTGACTGTTACGCTATAAGTATTAGCTCCAATATTAATTAAACTATCTCCCAAAAAGCCATTATTCCAGCGATAAGTATATCCACTACCAGGCGTTCCACCACTAGCGACTACATAAACACTACCATCAGTTGCTCCGGGACAGGTTAAATCTTCTCCATAGTAATTTGAAGTTACCGAAGCAGTTGCGCTAAGAGCAGGTGGATCATTTAAGGTTATCGAAGCGGAGGTAGTACAACCGTTGGCATCAGAAACAGTAACGGTGTAAGTACCGGCAGAAATATCCATAATTTCTCGCGTTGTTGCTGAATTACTCCATACATAAGTATAAGGTAGCGTTCCAGAAGAAGCAGTTGCAATCGCTGCCCCATCGCTTCCACCAACACAGCTTATATCTTCGCTATTATTTGAACGACTTACACTGGCCACCGCGGTAATTCCAGGTGGATTAGAAATGGTTATACTTTCTACGACGATACATCCACTGTTATCCGTGATGGTAACAAGATAAGTACCTGCGCTGATATTACTATTTTGTTGTGAGGTAACACTGTTGCTCCAATTATAAGTATATGGGCTTCTTCCTCCTGCTGGCGTGACAGATATAATTCCATCAGATGCACCCGGACAAGAAATGGCATTTCCATTATAATTAGAAACAATGGAAATTGTTCCTTCCAGTAGTGTAGGTTCAACAATGGTTTGCGACAATTCGGCAATACACCCCTGACTGTCAATTATAGTTACAGAATAATTTCCAGGAGACAAATTACTAACATCTTCCGTTGTTTCACTGTTAGACCATAAGTAGGTGTAAGGACTGGTTCCACCAATCATCGTTATATCTAATGAGCCATCATCGGCACCCAAGCAGGAAACTTCGTTATTAATAGCCGTAGCATAAAGAGAGTCAGGTTGTCCTATGGTTACTTGAATGGTCGTATCACAACCATTAAAATCAGTAATTAATACATCATAAACTCCCGCTGAAAGCCCCTCCCGATCACCATCGTCATCCGCAATATCAGAAATATTTTCTTGACTAAGCGTACTGGTATAGTAACTAAAGTTATCCATTGCTCCTCTAAAGGGATAATATCCATTAAGATTTACAATAAATGGTGTTGGAAGAAAAACCGCCGAAGGATAAACGTTGGTTCCCGCAGAGTATCCAATTCCAGCCTGATTATCAAGACTTGAAATCGGAGGCATTACCAGAGTTGCAGGATTATTGCTATTGTCTGGAGCCGTAAATAATTGTCCATTAATAATAACAGACATAATTCCATTATCAAAGACAAAACCTACTTGTGTCCATCCTACGAAATCTGCCGGATCGGTACTATTAGGAGGGCTAAAGAAATCTATTTTAATCCTTGGACCCGGATAGAAATTACCATTTTGAGCCATACCCAACTGTAGAAACTGCCCATCTAAGACTAGAGAAATACCGTTTTGATTATCACCCTGTTCAAATAGAATTTGTCTTTCATCCACTCGATTCGGGTAAATCCACATCATCACTGCCAATTCTGTTAGGTCCGAATCCATGAATCCCATGTTATCATCGTACTTCAAACCAGTTTGGCCGTTAAAATAAAAAGCTTCGTTTTCATAACCAGGCGTTCCGTATTGTTCTGTTCCGTGAATAAGATTTACATGATGCTCATTTCCCGTTTGATCATCCGTCGTAAAATCAAAAGAATAAAAAGCCTCAATTCCCAGATCATTCCAAGAGTAAGTATAAGCATTTACCCCTCCGGTCACATTTACATCAATACTACCGTCACTAGCTCCGTAACAACTTGCGTCCGTGACCGTTGCGTTGGCAGAAATACGATCAGGTTGTGTGACTGTTAGAGTATAAACTGCCTGACAGCCGTTATTATCCGTAGCGGTCACGTCATAGTCTCCGGCGGCAACATCAACTAGGTCTGGTCCAGTTTGCCCATTACTCCATTCATAAGTATATGGAAAGATCCCATCAGCCGCGGTAGCCGTAGCCGTTGCGTCTCCGTATCCAAAACAAGAAATGTCTTCTCCCAGATAATCCGAAGTAACTACTGCATTGACAGTGATGGGTGTACCGGTAGGTTCGGTAATAGTAACAGTTTCGGTATCTGTACAACCATTGTCATCCGTAACGGTTACAGTATAAGTACCTGCTCCAAGGTTGGTAGCAATTTTTGTGTTGGCAATAATACTATTTCCAGAATCTCTCCATTCGTAAGTGTAGCCAGGCGTACCACCACTCCCATTGGCCTCTGCTTCTCCGTTTACCGAACCGATACAACTTACGCCAAAGCCTCCGTAATTAGAATTAACCTGGGTAGTCACTGTCACCGGTGTTGGTTCAGTTACTGTGACAGAAGCAATATCGGTACAACCTACGCCATCGGTAACGGTGAGTGAATACGTTCCGGCGGTGACACCAAAAAGATCAGGAGTCGTTGCGGAAGTATTCCATAAATAAGACTCCCCGCTATTACCTCCCGTAACGGTAGAGATGATATTAGCATCCGAGCTTCCATTACAGGAAACATCTTCTCCATTATAGTTCGTAGAAATATTTAATGATAGCTGAGGTGTTTCATAAACCGTATAAGTCTCAGTATCTGAAGCATTACATCCATTTTGCTGAACAATTAACTGAACTGTTTTAACTCCATCAGCCGTGTAGACTACATTATGTGGACCACGGAAGCTGGCAGAATTAGGGGTCGCGTTAGCACCAAAACTCCAAGTATAGGTAGCACCAGAAATATCAACTGCATCAAAAACCACTGTATTGTTTTCACAGTCTGCCGATGGTAAAATTATTTCGGCAGTAGGATTGGTTGGAGTAGTAATGGTCTCTGTGGTAGATACCAGGCAAGCTCCGTTACTGTTACGAACATCAATATCATAATTTCCCGGAGCGAGCGGACCAAAGAAAGGACTAATACCCCAGGCACCTCCATTGATTCGATATTCAAAACTACCCGTTCCTGCCGAAGCACTTACATTTAAAGAACCGTCATCTACTCCACAAGCAGTAGTATTGCTAACAATAACATTATCGATAACCGGGAGTGGCGATACAGTTATATCATCTGTGGCAGTATTAATACATCCATTAAAATCGATGTAAGCATAGGTTATAGTGTGAGTTCCTACACCGGCAGTCGTGGCAGAAAACTCATTTGCGGCTACCCCAACACCGCTGTAAGTTCCTCCTGCGGGACTTCCGGTATTTAATGTTACTGTTTCGTTTTCGCAAGCCTGATCATTTGCCAATACAAAAGAAACCGCAGGAAGTGCAAACACCTCCACTTGATCAGAGGCAGAACTTACACAACCATCGTCATTAGTATATGTATAGGTTATAGTATGAGTTCCTACACCAGCAGCAGATGGATCGAAATTGGTTCCACTAACGCCCGTTCCAGTATAAGTTCCTCCAGAAGGAGTACCTCCCGCTAAGGTTAAGACAGTTTCGGTAATACAGGCACCATCATTGGTTAAATTCAGGGTAACTAAATCATTAAAATAAATTTCTATTGACTCCGTCGCCACTCCATTACAAGTACCATTTTGCACAGTAAGTTGAACAGTTTTATTACCACCTACACCATAAACGACGTCAACAGGGTTTGTATTCGTTGTGGTAAAGGTAGCAGGCGTTGCATTTGCCCCAAAATCCCAGATGTAAGATACTCCAGGGCCAGCATCCACCGGAGAAAAGGAAACAGTCATGCCTTCACAGGTTGCTGCCGGCATATTTATTTGAGCTACGGGATTTGTAGGGTCATTCAGTACAATGATGTTAGAAGTTACTAAACAAGTTCCGTTATCATTGCGAATTTCAGCAATATAATCACCGGAGCCTAACGCCGTAAATGTATTACTAGGTTGCCAAGATCCTCCATCCAAACGGTATTCCAAACTACCACTACCACCGGAAGTGACTATAGAAATACTTCCATCTGAGGCACCACAATCAGTGGGTTGTACAACATTTATGGTATTAATGACCGGCTCGCTAAACACCTCTATGTCATCCGAGGCAGAATTTGTACAGCCGTTTACATCGGTGAATGTGTACACGATCGTGTGAATCCCAACTCCAGCAACCGATGCATTAAAACTGCTACCAGAAACACCATCTCCAAAATAGGTTCCGCCCGCGGGGCTTCCATCGGTTAAAAAACTAATATTTTGATCAATACAAAGTGTATTATTTGAAATATTGAAATCCACTGTCGGTAAATCATTTATATCAACTAACAAAGTATCCGTAGAAACACAACTATTTTCGGTGACGGTTAGGACAACCTCCTGATTACCAATTGTTGAAAAAGCAACCGTATGTGCTCCTAGTCCAGTGGCAGTAGCAGGGGTAGCATTCGCACCAAAATCCCAGCTATAGGTAGCGCCAGGCCCAGCAGCAATCGCCGTAAAATCCTGGACCTCGTTGAGACATCCTTTATCGGCCGCGTCAATATCAGCGACTGGAGAACCAGGTTCCGAGATCGTAAATGGCCCCAGGCTTCCTTCACAGAAGGTAGAGTTGTTAACATAAGTAATATTAAAGGTACCTGACGTTAACCCGGTAAAAATGGTATCGGTAGTTGTGGGTCCTGCGTTTAAGCTAAATTCATAATCAAAGGCTGGATTACCAACTGAAATCCGAATTTCTCCATCATTGGCTCCACAAGCACTAGCATCAGTGATTGTCACGGCGGGAATTATTTCGTTTACTACCCTGATTGAATCCTGATTTGTATTGCTACAACCACTTAAATCTGTATAACTGTAAGTAATAACATGGGTTCCTATACCAGCAGTTGCCGGATCAAAATCAGTACCAGTAACTCCTATCCCCGAAAAAGTTCCTCCCGATGGCGTATTGCCACTAAGAGAAAATAAGTTTGCCGTACTACATATCGTATCAACAGGCTCTTCAAAAACCACAACCGGAAGATCAAAGACGGTTATTTCGTCCGTGGCAGAATTGGTACATCCATTTCCATCGCTATAAGAATAAGTGATGGTATGTGTCCCTGCTCCTGCGATTGCAGGATCGAAGTTTGATCCAGAAACACCTGGTCCAGAAAAAGTTCCACCTGTCGGAGATATACCAGTCAATGCAACTGGTGAGTCGTTGAGGCAAAAAGTAGAGTCAGGTAGATCAAAAGTGACAATAGGGTTTTCATTAATATTAAAAAGCACAGAATAAAGGTCAGAACAACCATTCAGAGTCACCGTAAGAGTAGCAGTATTGTTGCCACTATTACTAAAAGAGATATCATGCGGCCCTATTCCGGTAGCACTTGTAGAGGAAGCACCAGCAGTAAACCCCCAATCATAAGTAGCTCCCACTCCGGCATCATCTGCCAAAAAGGTGATCAGCTCGTTTTGGCAAGTATCGGGTGGTGTTGGAAAATTAGCAATAGGTGATGGATTGACCGTTACGGATACCGAAGCGGTGCTGGTACAGTTATCTGCGCTGGTCGTTACTACGTTATAAGAACCGTTGGCACTGGTAGTAGAATTCGCAATAAATGGATTTTGGTCGGTAGAAGCAAATGAATTTGGTCCGGTCCAACTCCAAGAAGTAGCACCGGTTCCTGTTTCAGATAAAAAAATAGTATCGCCTTCACATACGGTACCCGGTCCCATAGCAACTGCTGCTGGATTATCATAAATGTCAATAAGATGGATATACTCACTAGTACAACCATTAAGACTTACAGTAAGATTTATAAATTTAAGACCACTGCTACTAAAAGATATACTGTGTGGCCCGATTCCACTAGCAGCAAATGGGATATTATCAAAGACAAACCAGTCATAAGTAGCTCCTACTCCAGCGTTATCCGCCTGAATGGTTATTACCTCATTTGCACAAGTATCAGATGTGAGTAAAAAATTAGCAATAGGTGATGGATTGACCGTAACGGACACCGAAGCGGTGCTGGTACAGTTATCTGCGCTGGTCGTTACTACGTTATAAACGCCATTGGCACTAGTTGTAGGATTTTCAATAAATGGGTTTTGGTCGGTAGAAGCAAATGAATTTGGTCCGGTCCAACTCCAAGAGACGGCATTGGTACCTGTTTCAAATAAAAAAATGGTATCTCCTTCACAAACGGTACCCGGACCAGTAGCAACTGCAACCGGACTGATACATGCACTATCTGCACAATCTGTATTTCCATCCTGATCATCATCAATACCGTTATTACAAATCTCATCCGGACAGATCGTATAGGTCAGGGCATCCGAAAAATCAATACAATTTGCGGTGATATTTTTAAGGGTGTCACCAACAGTAGTATTTGTAATTGAACTATCGTCTTCATAATCAATGGCAAGAACCATATATTTTCCAGGAGTTACTCCAAAGAAGGAAGGGACAATTGAGGTGGTATCTATAATTACACCCACCGAATCTGTCATTATATAAAGGGTAACATAGGCCGGATCCGTATTATTTCCCGCGGGAGAAAAATTAATGTCAGCCGGCGCTACGGCATCACAAGTAGAAGAAAAATCACAGCCATAAATATTTACGGCTCCAGCAGGAGCAACACAGGGACAAAAATCATCTGCGTCTAAAATACCATCAGTATCACAATCCTGAGAGAAAGAAAAGGTAGAAGCTCCTAACAGAAAAAATATTAAAAATAATTTTGTTAACGTGCAAAAAGTTGATTTAGAGAAGATACTCCAAACAGAAAAGCAGCTAAAATGAGCATCTGACTCAATTAACTGTGGATTAAGCGGTGATCCTAATAAATTTTTATCGAAAATTGTCGATGAAAATTTAAGGGTAAATCTTCTGTTCATATGATAAAATTTGCGCGAAGTATCACGACTACCAAAAGCTATATAACTCTTTGAAAATCAAATCATTTGCCTAGATAGTTTCTACTAAAAAAATTAATATTTAGATGGTTTTTTATTAAAAAAATGGGATTAACCAGCTAAGAAAATTCTTTTAATAGTGGGGATAATGAAACATTCAGAAAATAGGGTGCAGCGTATAATGTCTAAACCTATGTATAGACAGACAAATACTATACCACTTAAATATAATTTTATCAGATATGAATTAATTGTTATTTATTCTGTTTTAATCCGTAGAATAGGATATACAAAGAGAAGTGCTAAATGAGTGGTTAAAATCTAGATGCTAAAAATTGGAAAATCCACAGCAACTATAAATTTATTTTTAACAATGACTATGCCAAGTATAGCAAGGAGTATTAACTGAGAAGTTATTATTTAAGAGATATTGTCGAGAATTTGAAGCAAACCATAATTAATTTGAGCACTTTTCCGATTAGCGTTCTCATCGGAAAGGATACCGATCAACTTCTCGTTTTGAAGCGTGCGAAATTTTTGATCCATCATAATTACCTGATTCCGGGTCATTTCGTCTAGACTTTGGTCTGCCAACAAAGAAGCAATCACATTTTTTGTTTTGCCTGTTCCAATCATATTCTTGAGTTTCGTAGTATCTAGATTTTGGGGTTCGGGAGGAGGGGTCGAAACATAGGTAACAATGGGAGGAGACGTGGTGGAAGCTGTAGAAATATTAGTTGCTGGCGCATTTTTTTTACGCATGACTAATTTTTTGAGACCAGAGACTACATCGAGCATTGCTTCGTCGTAATTAGACCAGGATGTAATGGGTTTGCTATTTTTTGGAAGCGCCTGTAAACGAGAAAACGCGTTGTCTTTCCAATCACAAGGACGGATAATGACCGGAACGACCACCGCAGAGTCAGAGGGGTTAGCGTGTCGGTCCATGGCGATTTTAATTTCCTGTTCTCTAACATAACGAGAGGCCAAAAAATCTGGGCTAACGAGAAGAATAATGATATCCGCCTCATACAAAGCATCTTTGATCTGATGATCCCATTCTTCACCCGCCATAATAGCACGATCATCCCAGGTGGCAATGTGTCCATTATTTTTTAGAGAAGCCAGACCGATTTGTAAATCGTCCTTAAAATTTTCGTCACGATGAGAATAAGAAATAAAGATCTTGGCTGCCATGTTTTCATTAATTTTTTCACTATTTTGGAGAATTATTATATTGAAGCTGTGTAAAGATAGCACCAAAAAATGAAAACTTTTAAAATATGACCACTGAAAACTATTTAGAGGAGCGAATAGATAACCAAATCTCCTGGTATGATAAAAAATCATCTGTTCTAAAAAAAAGACATTATACAGTCAAAATAATTGTCATCCTGATTTCCGTTACCTTGCCATTTTTAACGGGTATTATGAGTGATAAAACGCCTCATATAAAAATTGCCATTGCTGCTGGTAGTTTAATCATTGCTTTTTTTGAAGGTATTTCTTCGTTGTATAAATATCAGGAACAATGGCTGACTTACAGAAATACGGCGGAATCATTAAAACGGGAAAAATTATTGTTCCTAACAAAATCTGGCCCTTACGAAAAATCTCAGGTACTGCCGCTTTTAGTCACTCGCTGTGAGGGAATCATGAGTGATGAAAACCAAACCTGGCAGAGTACGCTCACCGAATGATCGTTTTAAAAATTTAACTTCAACTGCAATTTCAAAACAACTTCAACTATTCTGCTTTTCCAGACAATATGGAAGTCATCAGAATAGTACATTCAAAAAACTAAATGAAAAATTATGAACTTAAAAGAAAAACTCACTACCCCCGGACCTAAAAGAATACTCGCACTTGATGGTGGTGGAATCCGAGGAGCTATCACGCTGGGCTATCTCGAGCGAATGGAAAAGATGTTACAAAAACGGCACAATAATCTTAACTTCCGACTCTGTGATTATTTTGATCTGATCGGAGGAACGAGTACCGGCTCCATTATCGCCGGTGGGCTGGCCATCGGTATGTCCGCTACAGAAATTAAAGAGTTGTACAATAAATTAGGAGAAAAAATATTCAGTCGTAAGGTTAGTATTTTTAAAAGGCTGAGTTATAAATTTCAAATAAAATCTTTAGAAAAGGAATTAAAAAAAATATTTGGTGATATGACCATGAGTAGTGATCGACTAAAAACCGGTTTTTGCGTCATCACCAAAAGGGCAGATACAGGAAGTACCTGGCCGGTTTTTAATCATCCTGATGGGAAATATTTTAAATATACCAAAAACTATTTAGTTCGACAGGTGATCCGGGCGAGCACTGCGGCACCTA
Source organism: uncultured Saprospiraceae bacterium (assembly GCA_938015415.1). Taxonomy (GTDB): domain Bacteria; phylum Bacteroidota; class Bacteroidia; order Chitinophagales; family Saprospiraceae; genus JALZUU01. The sequence goes on along the minus strand of CALLPK010000048.1, from coordinate 29,438 downwards.
CCTATTTCAAGCCAGAAATCCTCGATATCGGGAATGGTGAAAATGGCGCTTTTGTAGATGGTGGTGTTAGTATGCATAATAATCCTGCCTTCCAGATGTTTTTACTGGCCACCTTAAAATCTTATCATCTCAACTGGAAAACGGGAGACGAAAATTTGATGATCGTCTCCGTCGGTACGGGGGAATGGGAAAATAAAGAAAGTATTGATATGGTTACCGACAATAAACTCTGGGACTGGGCCGGTGGCGTAATTTCTATGCTCATGAGAGACGCGACCTCCACCAACGAAATGCTTTTACAATACTTTTCTAACAGTCCAACTGCAAAAACTATAGATAGTGAAATAGGCGACTTAAAAGATGACCTGATTACCCAAAAGCCTCTTCTACACTATCTGCGATACAATGCTATTTTAGAAAAAGCCCCGTTGGCTGAATTAGGTTTTAAGTCGGTTGATCCAAAAGGTTTATACGAAATGTCAGAAGCTAAAAATTGCTTCACGCTCACGTGTATCGGAGAGAAAGCCGCAAAAGTGCAGATAAAACCAGCACATTTTCCAGCTGTTTTTGATAAAAAAATAAATAGTGATTTAGAAAATTTTGATATCGAAGGATTTTTAAACAGAAATAAAATTGTTTAAAAATTATTATCGGACGATGGTTACGTCACCGCGGTAGAAGATTTCAAATCCATCTACAAAGATCACCTTCATTTGATAGATATACACACCACTTTCGGCGGGATCTCCTTTAAAAGAGCCATCCCAGCCGAGTGGTTCAGCGTTGGGAGGAAATTCTTTTTGTTCAAATACCAAGGCACCCCAACGGTTGAAAATTTGTAAATATTCGATCTCTGCTATTCCGTTTCCACCGTAAATTGTAAATCGATCATTCTGGCCATCTCCATTAGGACTAAAAGCAGAAGGAATGTATACGTTTCTTTCTTTATCAATCGAGAGAAGGAGAACATCTGAACTCTCACATCCGTTTTCATCAATTGCCGTCAATACTATCTGTGTGGTATTCACTGGTTTGACAAAAGGATTGACACAATTTACACAAGATAAGAAACTGGTATCATTCCAAAAAAAGGTATCTACGGGATTAGAGAAATCCCCAAATAAACGAAGACTATCCCCCAATAATATGTCTCTATCTTCTCCCAGATCAACTACAAATTCGTTTGGCTGCGACAACAGAACATCCGTACTCCAGGTACAACCATTTACATCCTGAATGCTCACTGGATAAGATCCCGCTTCCAAGCGGCCAAATTGATTTATAGCAGTATAATTATTGTTATCCCCAAAGGAAAAAAGGAAAGTCCCTACTCCACCAATCACCGAATCAATTACAATAGCTCCGTCATCTTCACCAAAACAAGAGGGACTTGTCAAATCAAATATTGCATCTGTCGGACCTCCTGGATCAGGAGCAATTGACAATATTTCTATCTGCGTACAGCCATTTGTCAGATCGGTAATTAACAAAGAATATGTACCCGTTTCATCCACCTCCCTTTCCAGGTCACTGGTAGACATCGTTGATCCGTCAGGATTTGTCCATTCCAATGAAAACTGATTGATCGGAGATAAAATTTGTATATCCAAGGAAGCGGTAGCCGTTTCACAATCTAAAAATCTATTTCCATTAATTGCTATGACCGGAGTCTCAACATTTTCTACCACCGTTACAGATTCGGATTGGGTACAACCATTATTAGTATTGGTAATGACCAGTTGGTAGGTTCCTGGTGCATTGACCGTTTGAATTAAATCGGTGTTTCCACTAATGCCGATCCCATTCCATTGTGCCGAAAAAGGCATTCCTTCCGAAGAATTACTGGCATCCAGCACGACCACCGAATCCAGACAAGTTAATTCACCAACAGTATTAATATCCACTACTGGAAAATCAACCGACGCATTTACGGTAAACGAACTGGTATCGGTACAAGTACTACCTACGTTAGTAACAATCAACTGGTAGGTTCCCGCAGCATTCACTTCTACATTTATTTCGTTGACGGCACCCAGAATTTGTCCGTCCGCAGTAGACCAGGCATAGTCAATATTTCCAGCAGGTTGTGCATTTTGTCCAGATAAGATAAGACTACTACCTCCACCTTCACAAGTCAAGGTACTGCTTCCCGTTTGAGAAATAATAGCTGCGACCGGGTTTTCAAAAAACTGAACTGCGATACCCATTGACTGGGAAAGACAACCGTCCGTCATATCTACCTGACCGTTCCCACTATCATTACCAACAATGGCCGTCAGGAAATATATTTGGTTATAATTTAAACCTGCATTATAGCTAACTTCCGGTTGCTTACGCGTCCATAAAATATTTCCAATGGTCGTAGCATCACCTTCGTGGAGTAAATATTCTACGGTGTCCGTGGCATCTAAAAATTGATTGGTAAAATCTATTGTGATGACTTCGTCACCACAAATTTCCAGAGGCGTTAAATCCGCATCACCGGCTAAGCTGGCACAGGGACAATCTCCCATTCCCTGAAAAAGAATGGGAATACAACCTCGGCCATCACTGATCGAAAAAGCATACGCGCCATCTCTTGGAATAGGAACACTTGTATAAGTATTTCCCAATTGAGAAAAAGTTGTACTACTAGTTATTTGATAGGAAGCAGGATCACCACCACTAACCGTAAATTCTACTACATATGTATTATTATCTGAACTACAGATAACTGCTGAATCAATAACTTGTGGTCTATCATAAATTCCCAACACTTCAATGGTATCTCTTCCAATACAATTATTAGCATTTGTAACGACTACGAAAATAGACTCAGGCCCAGTAGGATTAAAAGTTTCCATTTGCCCCGATCCGCCATTTGACCACGCGTGATTACTACCTGGGTTTTCGGCGTCCAGAATTAACGCTTCCATCGGACAGACTAATACATCAGGTCCAAGATCAACACTCGGTAATGGATTGGTTAATATATTTATACTATCTACCGTAGAACAACCATTAGTACTGGTGACAGTCACCAGATATCTTCCGGCCTCCGCAGTAGAAATAGTCGGCGTAATTTCACTGGTCGACCAGAGGAAATCACTACTTGCCGGGCTTGCCGGGTTTAGCGTAACCGGCTCGTTGACACAGGTTGTTTGATCGGGCCCTAATTCCGCGGTGGGGGTATTGATAACGGTAACACTCAGGGCAGCGGATTTTTGACAGCCGGAGGTGTTGGTGATCGTTACGCGATAAGTCTGGGGAACGGTTACGGCAACTTCCCGGATAGAATCACCCCGACCAATATCCGACCAGTCGTATAAGCAGTCGGTACAATTGCTATTATTAAAAGCATCCAGCAGTAAGCGTTCGTTCTGACAAACGATGGTATCCCGCAGGTTTATTTCCAGATCACAGACTGTTTTTACCAGCCAGAAATCATTTAAGCCATTGGTATCATCCGTTTTATCTCCACTAATTGTGGAACTGGAAGCACCCGCTAAAATATATCCACCCGTTTGATTTTGAAAAAGATTAAACATAACATCGTTATCGGTTCCACCAATGGTTCGATCCCATTGTTTATTTCCATTTTCATCAATATAAACCATCCAATAATCCCAACCTCCCTGATTGGGCTCGGACTTATCACCTTCGACACCCGAGCGAGAAAAGCCACCCAGCAAATAATATCCAGCGCTATTTTGTTTCAGTCCGTAACAATTATCCAGTTCTGAACCACCGAAGGTTACGTCCCATTCTTTATTACCCAATGCATCGATTTTAATTCCCCACATATCAATGCCACCCCGACTATTTTCTGATTTTGATCCGGAGATATCAGAATCGGAACCACCCGCCAGAAAGAATCCACCGTCGATTGTCTGTTGAAAAGCAGAAAGCTCTTCTACCTCCGATCCACCGTAACGATGTTGCCAGATAATTGAACCATCTATCGAACTTGCTTTGACAAACCACATATCTTTGATACCAAGAGAAGGGCTCGTAATGTCATCACCCGCATCTGACTGAGTACTTCCACCTAGTAAAAAATGGCCATCCGGCGCAAGTTGCACCACGTTGAGTCGCTCCTCCTCAGCACCACCCAGCGTCTTATCCCACTCAACGCTGCCCGTTGCAGAAATTTTTATAATCCAGTGATCAAATCCCCCCAGATTAGGTTCCGTTTTTTCACCACTAATTCCAGAAAGGGACAATCCTCCTAACAAGTATCCTCCATCTGCCGTTTGAATAACCGATGATAGAATTTCTAAATTATCTCCTCCGTAGGTTTCTTCCCATTCGAAGTTACCGACCGCGTCGGTTTTTACGATCCAGTAGTCGTCCAGTCCCCGGTTTAGTGATTGTTTTTGTCCACTAATTCCAGAAGCAGAAGTTCCTCCCAGCAGATAGCCACCATCCGTCGTTTGGATAACGCTATTGGCCCGATCAAGGCCGTCCCCCCCAAAACGTGCATCCCACTCTTTGTTTCCCAGACTATTTGTTTTTAATATCCAAAAATCTCCAATCCCTTCGTTAGCCGCCGTTACATCCCCATCATTCTCCAAAGAAGAAGAAAATCCGGCAAGAATATATCCACCGTCATTGGTTTCTTCGGCACTATTCAATTCTTCCCATCTTGATCCTCCATAGCTTCGATCCCACAGTGGTTCAATCTGTGCCATAACAGAACTATTCCAAACCAGGCAGCAGAGGAAGACCAACGAACAAGACAAAGCGTGAAATGGGAGGTTTTTAAACATAGTATACTTTAGAATAATTGAATGCTATCAATAAACGGTATTATCCTTTAACTTAAAATAGAGAGATTCTAGTCAAATGGTTAAATAACGCGGTGTTTTAGAGTAAATTGGGTGATAACTATGTGTGTATATCTGCAGGTACAACTTAAGGGGCAATATTGGTGTGGTTCAACCACAGCCGAAAGAAAGACAAAGATACTAATTAACGGAAAACAATCCAAGAGAATAACGATAGTTCTAGGTCCATATAGCCCAGCCCATTCACTTGAATTTAGTCAAATGACTGACAAAAGTCATTGTAGGTAGATAAAAGGTTGTTTAAGAATGAAGTATATTTGAAGAAATAGCTGTGCCAGCCAATTTTCAAATAAAATAGCCCGCTTATGAAATTTTCGTTCAAAGCCATGTGGAATAATAAGTGTCCCCGCTGTCGGGAAGGAGATTTATACAAAAAACCGATGCAAATATCCAATCCTTTGGACATGTACAAGAAATGTGCGATTTGTAAGCTTGATTTTGAACCCGAGCCTGGTTTTTACTTCGGTGCTTTTATGATTTCCTATGGAATTACCGCATTTATGTTGCTCATCCCGGCTTTGACGTTGGTCTTCTACTTTGAATGGTCTGCAAATCAAGCGATGGCTTTCACCATTTTTTTAGCGGCATTTACTTATTTAAAAGTATTACGGGGATCCCGCGCCCTATATCTGCATCTGATGATGGCTTACGTGAAGGATACCCGAAAGTCAGATAATTCAGCTTCTAAATATGATAAGAGTATTTTTTGATTTTTAGAAAGCCTAAGTATGTATTTTATTTTTTTGAAACTATTTTCAATAATTTACAAGTTTCCCATTCTTTTATAATTTGAAAATCATATAGTTTTTTCGTTGAACTAAAGACGCTATTCCTACAGATCAGGATAATCTGATTGTCTTCGAAATCAAAGGTTCTTTTTAGACTAATATTAAAATCTTCTTTTTCCCGGTTGTACTGTTCGCGGTAAAAAGCAGCTGAGGCACCAAATCCAGTCTCTACGATGGTAAATTTCTTATACTGAGGATGCTCTTTTGCTACTTTAGTCATGAACCATCCAATTCTTTCGTCTTCCAAAATAGGTTCGGCATTTAAATTTTTAAGTACCACTTTGGCGTAGAGAGAAGCCCAGACAATAAAAATGCCTCCCAAAATAGCAATAACGTCCCGTCTAGATTGTTTTTTAAGATAATTGAAAAATGGAATTGACCCTACCGCCATCAGATAAGCTCCGAACATATAGATTGGAGCAACGTACCAGGGAGCCTTTGTTTTGGAAATTGATATAAAAAAAAGGTAGCAAATAGTGACTAATCCAACACCTAGAGTTGAGTTTTTTATTTTTGGTACCTGGCCCTCCCTGAAGGCAAACAAGAAGATCACTGGTAGCATAAAAAAATAAGGAGTCATTTTTTCGGAGGCAAGATACCCCACGTAATAAAGTGGTGGACGATTGTGCGGTTCGATGGTTTTGGTATATCTTCCAAAAAGTTCATAGTTCCACATCCTATCAAAAAAACCCGGGTATTGCAATTCGTAATAATAAATCAATCCTGCGTATATACCCACGATTGTAAAGCTGGCCAACCAAAACCGATAATCTTTCAGGGTTGGAATAAGTTGGCGCGTAAAAAGGACAAACAATAGTAACCCAGGAACAAGCAGTCCACAGAGTAAGTTTTTGGTTAACAGGGCCGCCAGAGAAAAGAAAGTAAAAACAACCAATGGTTTTGTTTTTCTAGTCTCGATGTAGTCAATAAATGCGATAGTCGTCAAGAGCAGATAACAGGCATAAGGAGCATCTTGATCACCACTTCTCAAAAAGTGCGGCGCCACGAATCCGATAATTGTTATACCAACTAATCCAAATACATAGCCAGACCAAGGAGCATCAAATCTGTTTTTAAAATGAAATAAAACATAGAAAACAGTAAAAATGTAAATCAGAGAAATCGGTAATCGAATAGCCAGTTCATTGATACCAAATATTTTAATGGATAAAACCTGAAAAAAAGTGGTGAATGGTAATTTCGTATTTTGATGATCAATTAAATCTGGAAAAAAATTAAAATCGTACATATATTCACCATAAAGATGCATGTGTAGAGCCCGAAGAGAAAACAAAGATTCATCCCATGAATGAATTGGCACTTTATCCAGTTGATGAAAAACAGCAAAGTAGAGTGAAAGGCAAAATAAGATCAGAATCCCTAACGCTTCTTTCCCAAATGTATTTTTGAAATTCATAATAATCTCTTTTCAAAAGCAAACCGTTTCATGTAAAAATTGTAAAAGAAGACGCAGCCTGTGACAATTGCCTTCGTAATAAATTGATTCTCTGAAAAAAATACCATTTTACTCAAATTATGAATCATAGTGGTACTGAGCGCCAAACCCAACAAAGAAGAGGCCAGGGAAATAGCAAAAGCGAAACTTACTTTTCTATTTAGTTCAAAAACGTATTTTTTTTGGAGGAAAAAATTGATGATCATTCCCGTCCCTGAAGAAGTTATATTGGCAGAAGCCGGGGAAAAATTTTTGTAAATTAAAATTTGATAGAAACTATAATCAACGATCGTTGCGAAACTGGATGATCCAGCAAACTTAAGTTTAAGCTGTATCAGGCTTTTTAATTTTTGAATCCTTGCTTGTTTTTCTACCATTGATTTTAATTATACCCGAAGTATCTCCTCAACCTTATTATTTTGAAATATTTCGTTATAGAACAAAGAACCAACAGCGTTCTATTCATCTTATCCCCTTAAAGCTCGACACCTACTTACTTATCTAACCGCCAATACCTCCTTTAAGCAAAGATAAATTTTCAGACGAACAAAGCAACCAATTTTTTTGACAAATGGTCTTTAAACTTCTCAGAAATAGAAGAAGTTCAGGAATTTCGTAAAATTATAAATACCTCACCTAAATTAATCTTTAAGACGTCTAAACTGATAACTTATTTAATTCAGGTCCTTTAATCAAAGTACGAAGTGAAGCAAAGATAGCTGATTGTTGTATGTCGAAAACCCACCATCGTTACGAACACGACCTGATATGCTCAAATACAAACCATGTCTTGCACTGGACAAACAGAGAATGATATCACATAAAATCAGAAAATTTTGGAAGCAAAAATTTTTTAATCATTCGAGTTAATAAAAAACACCATATGTTATCTAAATAATTATGGAATAATACCCCGTTTCTTACATCATTTTCGTATTTTTATTCTTCACCTCTCATTTATAACCAAACAAAATCGACATTAATGACGCAACAACCACAGGTTACAAACCTCATAAACGGTCAAAAAATGAGGAACGGTCAGACTTCAATGGATATTATTTCTCCTATTGATGGATCTGTCATTTCCAATCTACCCATGAGCAATAGTTCGGATTTGGATGCAGCAGTAGCAGCAGCTAAGAAAGCATTTCCATTGTGGTCAGGTATGACCCTGAAGGAACGGGTACAAATATTTTTTAAATATCGCCAACTGCTCGAAGAGAATATTGAAGAACTAACAGAAATAGTACATTTAGAAAATGGAAAGACCAGAGGGGAAGCTCGGGCAGAAGTATTAAAAAGTATGGAACTCTGTGAGTTTGCCGTATCCATGCCACAAATTGTAACCAATGAAATTCAAGAGGTAAGTAAAGGAGTCGAATGCAGAATAGAAAGAAAACCACTTGGCGTAGTTGCCTGTATTACCCCATTCAATTTCCCCAATATGGTCCCTCACTGGACCGTACCTAATGCGCTCGTGCTAGGAAATACCGTGGTGCTCAAACCTTCTGAAATGGTACCACTTAGCGCGGTAAGAATGGGAGATTTACTAAAAGAAGCAGGGTTACCAGATGGCGTATTCAATATTGTCAATGGCGGAAAAGAAGTCGTGGAAGCCATTTGCGATCATCCAGAAATCAAAGCAACCTCCTTTGTCGGATCAACCAAAGTAGCTAAAATAGTTTATAAAAGAGCCAGTGGTAACCTGCAACGCTGTGTCGCTTTAGGTGGTGCAAAAAATCATCTGCTGGTCTTACCAGATGCCAATCCTGATATGACAGCAAATAATGTAGTGGCCTCTATGGCGGGTTGTGCCGGACAAAGATGTATGGCTGCCTCGGTCATGGTCGGGGTGGATAAAGTACAACACATTATTGACAAAATGATTGCGGAAGCAAAGCAGATTGTACTGGGACAAGACCTTGGACCAGTAATCAGCCAGGCAGCAAAAGATAGAATCGAAAATTATATCACAGAGGCAGAAACGCAAGGTGCCAAAATATTAGTAGATGGTAGAGGTGCCACAGTTCCCGGACATGAAAATGGCTTTTATGTTGGACCAACCATCATTGATTTTGTAAAACCGGATATGGCGGTTGCCAAAGAAGAAATTTTTGGGCCCGTGATTTCTATTATCCGAGCAGGCGATTTAGACGAAGCCATTCAAATAGAAAATGGATCGAATTATGGAAATGCAGCGGCTGTTTTTACAGAAAGCGGTTCATTGGCGAAAAAGGTAATGGAAGGGGCAAGTGCTGGAATGATTGGTGTCAATATCGGCGTACCCGTACCTAGAGAACCTTTTTCCTTCGGCGGATGGAACGAATCAAAATTCGGAGTCGGAGATATTACCGGTAAAAGCTCGATCGAGTTTTGGACACAAAATAAAAAGACCACCACGAAGTGGAATCCTGAAGATAAAAGAGATTGGATGAGTTAAAAGGAAATTAAGGATAAAATGATTTTAGTGCCTGATCAACCGGCCACGCCTCAGCGTGATCCTCTGCAATTTACCCGTTTCCTGGTTAACTAGTTAACTTCCCACTCATGCGAAAAATTACGATAGCGGAAAGCCACCTAGCCAATATCCGCAATTTATTTCCCAAGCGACAAAAAATTTAAAAAATAATACAATGGCAGAAACGACCACCAAAGCAGCTGACATTCTAAAAAACAACTTAGATTATACGCTTTTCTCCTGGTCCCATCAAGGAGGACTAAATCCACTTAATATAGAAAGAGCCAAAGGTGTTTACTTTTGGGACAGAGCAGGTAAAAAATACCTCGATTTTAATTCTCAATTAATGAATGTAAATATTGGTCATGGCGACCAAAGAATTACGGAGGCCGTCACCCGCCAAATGAAAAATGTAAGCTTCATCTATCCGGGTGCGGTCACAGAAGTAAGAGGAGAACTGGGAAAGAAAATAGCAGAAGTGACACCGGGAAATTTGACAAAAACATTCTTCACCAATGGTGGAGCGGAAGCAATAGAAAATGCGATCAAGATAGCTCGATTATACACAGGAAGAGCAAAAATAATTTGCCAATACAGAGCTTATCACGGAGCCACCTACGGAGCAATGTCCGCCGGAGGAGATCCCAGAAGACATGCGGTCGATGGGCAACAAGCTCCTGGTTTTGTACACGTAGAAAATCCATATTTCTATCGATGTCCATGGAATAGCAACTCCATAGAAGAATGCGGCGAACTCGCATTGAGAAACCTGGAACAAGTAATTAAATATGAAAATCCAGGAAGCGTAGCAGCGATTCTGATGGAAGGAGAATCGGGTTCTTCGGGCTGTATTAAATATCCTAAAAATTACTGGCAAGGTCTACGTAAAATTGCCGACAAGTACGGAATTTTACTGATTTCTGATGAGGTGATGAGTGGTTTTGGCCGAACCGGTAAATGGTTTGGCGTAGATCATCATAGCGTTACGCCTGATATTATGGCGCTTGCCAAAGGATTGACTTCTGGCTATATTGCATTGGGAGGAACTGTGGTCACAGATACCATTGCAGAAGCTTTTAATGAAAAAAACCTAACTATAGGACTTACCTATTCCGCTCATGCCATTGGTTGTGCAGCGGGATTAGAAAACATCAGAATATTACAAAGTGAAAACATGGTGGAGAATGCAGCGGCCAAAGGTTTATATTTAGAAAAGAAAATGGAAACGCTGATTGGCAAACATCCATCGATTGGGGATTTTAGAAATACCGGATTATTGGGATGTATCGAATTGGTAAAAAACAGATCCACTAAAGAACCATTAGTTCCATGGAATGCCAAAGGAGCAGAAGGAGCGATCAGTGCAAAAATTGCTGGAAAATTAAAGGAATTAGGAATGTTTACTTTTGTAAAATGGAATTTCCTCTTCATTGCACCACCATTAAATATAACGGAAGAACAGATTGATGAAGGACTCGAAATCATCTCAAAAGCTTTGGAAATCGCCGATCAATATTACGAAGCATGACCAATAAAGACATCGTAACACTTAACGAGGATCTTTCTCATTCGTCTTTATATAGTGAAGATTTAAAACCTGTTCCACCGCAAGAAAGAACCTGGTCCATGTGGTCTCTTGCCGCACTTTGGGTAGGTATGGCGGTTTGTATTCCGACCTATTTATTGGCTTCCTACATGATCGGAAGTGGCATGACCTGGCTGGAATCTTTAATCATTATCGGTTTAGCCAATCTTATTATTACCATTCCAATGGTACTTAACGGGCATGCTGGGGTAAAGTATGGTATTCCATTTCCGGTCCTTGGCAGATCCTCCTTTGGAATCACTGGAATTCATATACCCTCCGTGGTCAGGGCCATTGTAGCTTGTGGTTGGTTTGGGGTCAATACGTGGCTGGGAGGCTTAGCCATTTATGCTATTTTTAATGCGGTCACTGGAGGGATCGCAGTAGACGGATTAAGTTTTGGAAAGTTTGTTGGCTTTGGAATATTCTGGTTGCTCAACATGTACTTTATTTGGAAAGGAACGGAGAGTATAAAATTTTTAGAGCAATATTCAGCGCCTATTCTTATTCTGATGGGTCTGATCCTAATCGGTTGGGGAGCGAAAGAAGGGGGTGGTTTTAAAAATGTATTAACCCAAAGTCACTATTTAGCGGCACCAAGTATTGAGATAGCATCTGGACAAAACATCATCCACCTTAATCCCGCGATGGATAGCGACGGTAATCCTAAAGCTACAGAATATAGATTATTTAATAATGACCAACCAGAAAATTGGCTGAAATTAGTTAATCCAGACATTGCGCTTAATGGGCCTATAGAAAATAGACAAATACAGCTTAGAAAAAGCACTAATGGTGGTTTTGTCGAATCATCAATCGTTGATTTGTCCGTCCAGAAAATAAATGCAAGTAGCACAGATTCTAAATTATGGAGCTATATCTTATGGTTGACAATTATGGTCGGTTTTTGGGCAACCATGTCTTTAAGCATTTCTGATATTACCCGATATGCGGCCACTCAAAAAGACCAGGTCGTTGGACAATTCGTCGGACTTCCAGCTACCATGATGCTATATTCTTTTGTTGGAATATTTGTAAGCTGTGCTGCGGTCATCATCTTTGACGATATCCTCATTGCCAATAATGCACCGTGGGATCCGGTCACGCTTCTTGCTAAATTTCAAAATCCAGTAGTCGTAATCATTTCTCAAATATTTATGATTATTGCTACACTTAGCACTAATATTGCAGCAAATGTAATTGCTCCGGCCAATGCTTTTTCTAACTTGAATCCTAAAAAAATATCTTTCAAAGTTGGAGGCTTGATTACAGGAATTATAGGAATCATCATCTGTCCCTGGTATTTAATGAATGAAATTAGCAATATCCTGATTTTTATTAGTGGCTTGTTGGGACCGGTTCTCGGCATCATGTTATCCGATTATTACTTGGTTAGAAAAATGGAAATCCCTTTAGACGAGCTGTACAAAGAAGAAGGGCAATTTAAATATACCAATGGGTTTAATCTTTCTGCTATGATTGCTTTGGCGCTTGGCGTATTTGTGGCCATCATCGGTTATTTCGTACCAAGCCTGGAGGCACTTTATAAACTATCCTGGTTCTCTGGTTTCCTTGTTTCTTTTGTCGTCTATTATTTATTAATGAAATTAAAAAAATAAATGTCAGTACTTATTAAAAATGGAAGAGTTGTCACCGCTGAGTCGGATTACCTCGCAGATATTTATACAGAAGGTGAATCGATTGTAGCCATTGGGAAAGACCTTCCTTATAAAGCGGATAAAACCATTAATGCAAAAGGTAAATTGATTTTCCCTGGAGGCATTGATCCTCATGTTCACTTAGATATGCCTTTTATGGGCACCTCTTCGAGCGATGATTATACCACCGGAACCCGTGCTGCACTTTTTGGCGGAACGACCATGGTGATTGATTTTATCTTACAAACCCAGGGAGATACTTTAAAAAATGCCTTAAAAGCCTGGCAAGGAAGATCTAAAGGAAAAGCAGTTGGGGATTATTCTTATCACATGGCCGTCACTGACTTTAACCCTAAAGTTGCCAAAGAAGTGGTCCATATGATTGAAAAAGAAGGTATCACTAGCTTTAAAACATTCATGGCTTACAAAGGGGCACTCATGATTGATGATGGGCAGATGGTACAACTGATGAAAGTAGTAAAAGAAAATGGTGGCCTGGTCACCGTACACGCCACCAACGGAGATGTGATAGATACGCTTATTGCAAAAAATCTAAAGGCTGGAAATACCAAACCGATTTATCATTACTTGTCTCAACCTGAAGTTACCGAAGCAGAGGCTTCGGCAAGATTTACGGATATGTTAGATTATACGGGTTGTCCGGGTTATATTGTCCATATGACTTGCGAAGGTGCCCTGAATGCTGTCCGAAAAAGTACAATAAGAAATCAAAAAGTATTTGTAGAAACCTGCACACAATACCTTACCTTAGATGCCAGTCTTTACAAAAGAAAGGATGGTGCAAAATGGGTGATGAGTCCGCCGCTGCGCGAAAAGAAAGATCAAACGTCTCTTTGGTCAGGCATAAATCAAGGCCTCATCCAAGTGGTAGGAACCGATCATTGCCCATTTACATGGAAACAAAAACAGATGGGGAAAAACGATTTTTCTAAAATTCCAAATGGTCATCCAGCGATTGAGCATAGAATGGAATTACTATTTTCAGAAGGTGTAGGAAAAGGAAGAATTTCCCTCTCCAAATACGTAGAATTAACGTCCACCAACGCCGCAAAAATATTTGGTATGTATCCTAAAAAAGGAACCATCGCAATCGGAGCAGACGCTGATTTAGTTATTTTTAATCCCAAGAAAAAACATACACTTTCTGTAAAAACTCATCACATGAACGCGGATTATTCTTCCTACGAAGGATTTAAACTAACTGGAAAAACAGAAACGGTTTTGCTCAGAGGCCAAATAGCCATTGAAAAAAACAAATGCTTACTCGAACCTGGTTATGGCCAATTTGTAAAAAGAGGAAAGACTTCTTTACAGGTTTAGGAAAGGTTTTCGATAGAGATTGAAAATGCCTTTTGCTACTGGCTTTTTGCCGCTTGCTTCACTCGACCGCGTTTAAAAATAGCAAATAAAATTAAAATTTAAAAAAAATAACATTAACAAAAATAAACGATATGCCACGAAAAGTAAAATCCGGATTAATACAAATGAGCCTCCCCATGACGGAAGGAGAAGGCAGCATTCAGGAAATCATGAATGCAATGATCGACAAGCATATTCCTTACATAGAAGCCGCAGGAGAACAAGGCGTTCAAATATTATGTCTTCAGGAAATATTTAACACGCCTTATTTCTGCCCGGGACAAGATCGTAAATGGTACGAATCGGCAGAATCCGTGCCCGGACCAACGGTAGAGCGGATGCAAGTCTACGCTAAAAAGTACGACATGGTGATCATCGTTCCAATCTATGAAAAAGAGCAACCAGGTGTACTTTATAATACAGCTGCCGTAATCGATGCAGATGGAACTTATTTAGGAAAATACAGAAAAAATCATATTCCACATACCACTGGTTTTTGGGAAAAGTTTTTCTTCAAACCTGGCAATCTGGGATACCCGGTTTTTGAAACCAAATACGCTAAGATTGGCATTTATATTTGTTATGACCGACACTTTCCTGACGGTGCCAGAATACTGGGATTGAATGGTGCGGAGATCGTTTATAATCCTTCGGCAACCGTAGCCGGTTTATCACAATATTTATGGAAGTTAGAACAGCCGGCACACGCAGCGGCCAATGGCTATTTTATGGGTTGTATCAATCGAGTTGGAGAAGAAAAACCCTGGGATCTTGGACGATTTTACGGAACCTCGTATTTTGTAGATCCGAGAGGACAAATATTTTCACAAGCATCTGAATATGACGATGAATTGTTAGTCGCAGAGTTCGATTTAGATCTAATTGAAGAAGTAAGATCTACCTGGCAGTTTTTCAGAGATAGACGACCTGAAACCTACGGAAAATTAACGGAATTATAGTAATTATTAAACTCAAAACTCTTTGTACAGGACAAAATTAAATTGCCATAAAGTCACAAAGAAAAGGAGATTTTTACCTTTGGAAAAATCCTTTGTGGCTTCGTGACTTTGTGGCAAAAAATAACTTTTAGGGCTTTTGTCCTGTATTCAGCTCAAAACAAAAAAATGTCAGAATATAAACGACCGACATCCGAAATAGAATTTAAGCAAAATTTTGCTCAAAAGAAACCGTTAATGAATCCGACGGAGGCAGCTTTTGAAAGTTCAAAATGTCTATTTTGCTACGATGCCCCTTGCATCACCGCCTGCCCTACCGGCATTGACATTCCTTTGTTTATCAAACAAATAAACTCAGGGAATCTAACTGGTTCAGCGAAGACTATTTATGAGTCGAATTGGTTAGGAAATGCTTGTGGCAAAATCTGTCCTACGCAAGAATTATGTGAAGGAGCATGCGTGTTTAACCACCAGGATTTACCACCCATTCAAATTGGACGATTGCAAAATTTTGCCAGTAGTGCGGCTATCAAAGAGGAAAAGAAATTATTTTCTCCGGGTACTCCTAATGGAAGAAAAGTAGCCATTATCGGTTCCGGAGGAGCAGGTATCGCTTGTGCCTGCGAATTGCGAACCATGGGATACGAGGTCGATATATACGAAGCAAAATCAAAACCTTCCGGATTGACTTTATATGGTATTGCAGCCTATAAAATAACCAATCAGGAGGTGGAGGATGAAATTAATTTCCTTGAAAAACAAATGGGACTGAATTTTATCTGTGATCATCCAATTGAAAATAAAACGCAATTAGAAAAATTAGAGGCGGATTATGATGCCATATTTCTTGGCGTCGGTATTGGAGCTACGGCCCGAATAGGTTTGCCGGGAGAAGATAAAACAAATGTAGTTGGTGCTGTAGAATTTATAGAAGAACTCCGCTTGAAACATCATCATCTGACAGTTCCAAAAAAAGTGGTCGTGATCGGTGGAGGAAATACAGCTATGGATGCCGCCTCCCAATCTGCTAGAATGGGAGCAGAGTCGGTAGTATTGGCTTACAGAAGATCAAAAGAAGATATGGGTGCCTACGGATTTGAATATAAATTGGCCATTAGCGCGGGAGTAGAAAGTTTATTTAATGCGCAACCAATCAAAATTATTGGAAATGGAAAAGCTACTGGCGTCCAGTTTATTAAAACTCAGGTAATAAATGGCAAACTTGAAAACATAGCAGGAAGTGAATTTATCCTTGAATCCGATCTGGTCATCAAGGCAACTGGTCAAGCGAAGCAAAAGCACTTCCTGGAATTGATTGAAGGTTTGGAATTGGATAATAAAAAAAGAATAGTAGTAAATGAATCGAGTTTTCAATGTACCAATCCAAAATACTTTGCGGGAGGAGACGCAGTCAATGGAGGAGCGGAAGTAGTGAATGCTGCTTTTGACGGAAAAATGGCTGCTCAGGGAATCGAGCAGTGGTTGAATAGGTAATCATAAATGTAAAAATCAGGCCATCGCTCGCCTCTAACTCCTGAAGGAGAACCCCGCGCGCAGGTCCCTCTCAAAGGGAGAGTTTGTCATAAATTACTAAAGACCTAAGACTCAACGAGTAGACAGAGAAAAAGAAATAGTATCTAAATAAACCTAGAGCGGGAAGCGGTTTTTCCTTTAGGAAGTCAGAAGGCGGCAAAGCAAAAAAATGCAAAAAATTGCTACTCACTAAAATCTAATAAACAACTTCAATAAAAAATAAACTATATGCCAAACTTAAATATTGATTTTGCTGGAATAAAAGCACCAAATCCCTTTTGGTTGGCTTCCGCGCCACCAACAAATACGGGATATCAAATCATGAAAGCTTTTGATGCCGGCTGGGGCGGAGCGGTCTGGAAAACACTGGGAGTACCGGTAATCAATGTGTCGAGTCGATATGGTTCTACCAACTATGGAGGCAACCGAATGGCAGGATTTAATAATATTGAATTGATTACGGATCGGCCCCTGGCAGATAACCTTAGAGAGATTGAGGAGGTTAAGAAATATTTTCCCGACCATGCGGTCATTGCCTCCCTGATGGTAGAGACCAAAGAAGAGTGGATGCAGATAATCAAAGATGTGGAAAACGCAGGGGCGGATGGAATCGAATTAAATTTTGGTTGTCCACACGGGATGTGTGAGCGAGGCATGGGATCTGCGGTTGGTCAAGAACCAGCAGTGCTTCAGACGATTGTCGAATGGGTAATGGAAGCAGCCAACATACCAGTCATTACTAAACTAACTCCTAATATTTCCCATATAGTGGATCCTGGATTGGCGGCCGTAAGAGGTGGCACCAATGCTATCTCATTGATCAACACCATTAAAAGTATTGTCGGCATTGACCTGGATACCTATGCCCCTTATCCGGTCGTAGATGGCAAAGGAACCAATGGTGGATATTGTGGTCCGGCGGTAAAACCAATCGCACTGGAAATGTTGAAAGAACTTACTAAACATCCTGAAATTCAAAATATTCCAGTCTCAGGTATTGGTGGCATAGAAACCTGGAGAGATGTGGTAGAATTCATTTTACTCGGTGCCGGATCTGTTCAGGTATGTACTGCGGTGATGCATTATGGTTTTGGAATCGTTCGCGAAATGAAGACTGGCCTCGAACAGTTCATGATCGAAAAAGGATACGAAACTATCTATGACTTCAAAGGTAAAGCCCTGCCAAATGTAACAGAATGGAAGCACCTGAATCTCAAACATAAGGTCGTAGCAAATATAGATACGAACAAATGTATCGGTTGTGACCTTTGTTATATTGCTTGTGATGATGGCGCTCATCAAGCCATCCGAATTCCAGAAGAAAATAGCAATCGAATTCCAGAAATAATAGAAGAAAATTGTGTGGGCTGTAATCTTTGTTCACTGGTTTGTCCAGTAGAAGCGTGCATCACCATGGAACAAAGAGACAACGGAAAAGAGCACTTGACCTGGGATGAGAAAACTAAAGCGAATGAAATCCCTACGAGTTTTAATGATGATCGGGCGGGAGGTAAGCACCATTTTGTTCCTACGGTGGCAGATGCATTGAAGCATCGGAAGTAGTTTGTGTAAAATCAGGAACTTTTGTATTTAGGAGAAGGCAATACTTGGGTATCTACACTTCGGAAAATAGACGAGCGTAATGCTTTAGACTGGTCGTTATGGTGGACTAGCGCGTCCATTTAAAACAATAAAATTACAAAATGTTGAGAAACATTAAAACATACCATGGATTCCTCCTCTTGGTGGTCTACACATTGGTGGGATTGTGGATTACGCCAGATTATGGGTTTTCTATTGACGAAGAAATAGAGCGGAAGCATGGCTTGATGGTTATGCACTATATTTCAGACGTTATTAATGTAGAAATAGAATGCATTGAAGGCCAAAATGATGTTGATTATCGGTCCTATGATCAAAGGTGCTACGGCAATATTTTTCAGTTAACTGCGATTAGTTTGGAGTGCTTTCTGGGATTTGATGACTGGCGATCGAGGTATCTTCTGCGGCATTACATGGTTTTTTTACTCTTTTGTGCTGCGGCCTTAATGTTGTATCTTTTAATAGTTGCGATTAGTCAAGATGCGTTAATTTCAATTTTATGTCTTCTAATGTTCTTGATACATCCGCGCATTTTTGCACATGCGCATTATAACCCTAAGGACATTGTCCTTTTATCTGTCTATAGTATTTCGATGTATTCTCTTTATAAGATCTTTGATAATGGCCAATATAAATGGCTGATTATTCATGGCTTAATAACAGGCTTGCTGATTAATGTGAGAATTGTAGGTATTATCCTTGTCCCTATAACAATTTTATTGCTTTATTTAAACCTAAAGGATAATCTAAAGAAAAAGAGCATTTCTTCTTTGATTTTTACATTATCAACCTGCGTATCCACCATTGCACTTTGGCCTTTATTGTGGGAAGATCCATTCAAAAATTTTATTTGGGCATTCAAAGTCATGAGTAAATTCCCTTGGCTAAAAGACCTCATTTACTGGGGAGAGGCAGTGCCTTCCGTCGACGCGCCCTGGACCTACCTATTTAGCTGGATAGGGATTACAACACCGCTTGCCTATAGCATAATTTTTATAGTTGCCATTCTTTCGGTCAGTTATTTGGTGCTGAAAAATCCAGTTAAAAATCGCTATCCCCTAGCTATTTTAGGACTGACTTTAGGTCCAATATTAGCCGTACTTTTGCTTGATTCTATTTTATATGGAGGCTGGCGTCATTTATATTTTATCTATCCTGGATTAATCCTGTTATCTGCTTTTTTTCTAAAAAAAATAAAAACACACTTCACTCGTATTTACAAATGGGTAACGGTGGTACTCATCTTGCAAATAATTTTCACCCTTGGATGGATCGGTAGCAATCACCCTTTTCAGTTTAACTACTTTAATACCTTAGCTAAAAATGAACTTGGAAAATTCGAGCAGGACTATTGGGGATTGAGTTATAAAAACGCCATGGAAATCCTGGTCGATGAATACCTGGTAAATACAGAAAAAAAAGAAGTGGTTTCTTCCTTTGATTATTCTGCCTACGGGGGTTATGGACTGCTTAGTAAAAGGTATAAAGATAAAATAGAATTTACTTGGGGGACAGAAAAAAGTACTTATTTTATTTCGAATTATAGACATTTATCGAATATTGCTGCTTATCAACAAAAAGAAGGTCCTTATTCAAATAAACTATTTGAGATCATGGTGGATGGAGTCCCCATTTGTGGTGTTTTTAAACTCAAGTAATAAGCATAATCCTTTATCTAGAACGATGAACGGGCTATCCTTCACCGTTCTACCTCATTTTAAATATTGTTAAAAATTTAACCTTCCCCATCATGTATCCCATCCAAACAATCCTGTAAAATCCGGGCGAGTTCCGCTCCATTTTCTGGATACAAAATCGTTCGATGATCACCAGGAACCTCGTGAATAATAATTCCCGCTTTCGCGAATGGTTTCCAGCCCAGAAATTCAAAATCATCCAGATAGAAGCGCTGTTCCTTTGCTCTAAATATATGAATCGTTCCATCGTAAGGCCGCATACGGTAATTATTGTATGCCCGATTATTCATTTGATCGACCCGAGCCAGTCGCTCTTCGTTACTTGTACTTTCGATCTTCCCGCCTGGCCCGTTTTTATACGTCCACCGTTTCAGTCGTCGTCGAAAAACTTCCGATTTGTATTTAAAACTTTCTACCGGATCACGAGCCAGCAATCCTATATTCCACGCTAATTTCTTACCCGAACGTAACAAACCTTTTTGGTTTTCTGAATGCTCTCCGGTATCCGCTAAATGACCACGTACAATGGTATCCAGCACTCCCAACATAGAAACTTCTTTACCCATCGCCCGCAGTTGTTGTGCCATTTCAAAGACGATCAATCCACCAAAAGAATAGCCTGCCAACGCATAAGGACCATCCGGATTCTGTTGGATAATTTCGCTGATATAATAAGCAGCCATTTCTTCAATCGTCTCCAATGGATCAACATCCGTTTGTAATCCCAACGCCTGAATTCCGTAGATGGGTTGATCTTTATCCATATACTTTGTCAACGCCTGAAAGAGAAATACGTGCAATCCTGCTCCGTGTACCAGATAAATCGGAGGCTTACGACCCTTCGGCTGAATAGCTACCAACGCCTGAAATTCCATTTCCACATTATCTTGCTCCAGTAATCCAGCCAAGCTATTGATCGTAGAATTTTCCATTAATTTGGACAAAGGCAACGTCCGACCAAATTGCTTTTCAATCTCGGCCATCATACTTACCGCAATCAGCGAGTGCCCCCCCAATTCAAAGAAATTATCGTGGATGCCTATCTCATTTATTCCTAAAGATGTTGACCAAATAGCTTTTAACCTTTTTTCCGATTCGGTCTGCGGCGCTACGTAGCCCACCATCGATTCGTCTCTCGAATAGTCCGGGGCAGGTAATAATTTTCGATTAACCTTTAGCGTACCCGTCAACGGAAATTTATCCATTGCCACAAAAGCAGACGGCACCATATAGTCAGGCAATTTTTCTTTTAAATAACGGCGTATTTCTCCCGGCTTTAAATCTCCATCCATGATCAGATACGCCACAATTCGCTTGTTATCCACTTGGTCTTCGCGCACCACCACCACGGTTTCTCGCACCCCTGCATACTGAGATAGCAAAGATTCTATCTCTCCTAATTCAATTCTAAAACCTCTGACTTTTACCTGATGATCTACCCGACCGATAAAGTCAATATCTCCATCCGGCAACCAGCGAGCGACGTCTCCACTACGATAAACCGTCTCTTTTTCATTCAAAGGATTTTTAATAAATTTTTCTTTATTTAAAACAGGTCTTTTATAATAACCCTTCGGTGCTACACCTACGCCACCCACATACACTTCTCCCGGAATACCGATCGGAACTGGATTTTGCTGTGGATCCAGAATATATACCTGTACATTTTTCATGGGATAACCAATTGTCTCATAGCCCGTCTCCATCCGGGTTGCCAGTCGATCTCCCGTCAATTTTTTAACCGTGGTATAAAGCGTTGTTTCCGAAGGACCATAAGCATTATACAAATCTTTCCCGCGGGCCAATAGCTGTTGAGCCAGTTCCTTGGTCAATGCCTCACCAACGCTCATAATACGCATCTGAGAATGTCCATGCCAGCCAGCAGTTATCAGCATTCGCCACGTAGCGGGCGTCGCTTGCATAAAACTAATCTCGGATTTATTTAGTCTTTCTTTTAGTAAAAACCCATCCACTACCTCCGCATTACTCGCAATCACTACTTTACCGCCCAGGAAGAGTGGTAAGAAAAAATCTTGCACCGATGGATCAAACGAAACGGAGGCGACACTCAAAATAACGTCTGCTACCGTTAAATCAGCGGATTCCATCATCGCATAATGATGATCGACTACCGCAGTGTGTGGAATTAAAATTCCTTTCGGTTTTCCAGTAGAACCGGAAGTGTAAATGATATAGGCCAGATCAGATGGTGTCAATCCAACATCCAAATTTCTTACCGTACCATTCTTATGTTCTTTATAAACAGACTCCAGCGTAATGACTTGATGGCCGCCTTTCGGTACCTGCGTCAACATCTCATTTTGGGTTAATAAAATTTCCGCCTGTGCATCTTCTAAAATAACGGCCAATCGATCTTTGGGATTCGCCGGATCGAGCGGAACGTAAATTCCTCCCGCTTTTAAGGTTGCTAACAAACTTACCAACAGTTCTACCGATCGGTTAACGAATACACCGACAAAATCTCCTTTTTTTACACCCGATCGTTGCAGATGATGCGCCAAATGATTGGCGTCTTCATTTAGTTGCCGATAGGTCATAGATTTATCCTGACTCTCTACTGCAATTGCACTTGGCGTTTTTAAAGCCTGCGCTTCAAAAAGGCTAGTAATCGTTTCTTTATCAAGATAAGGAGTCTGATTTTTTGTCCAACCTAGAATGGTCTTCTTTTCACTTTCAGGTAATAAATTTATTTTGGAAATCGACTGTTTCGGTGCTCGAACAATATTCTCTAACATCAGCCTAAAAGATGCTAACCTTCGCTTTATAGTGGCCGCGTCAAAGAGGTCCTTATTATAAGTCCATTCAAAATCAACACCATCGGAGGTGGGTTTTACATTAATAAAAATATCAAAAGTTTCGTAGTTTCTCACAATGGGATTCATCTCCGTTTCCAATTGTCCAAACTTTAAATCTCCCATCGCAGTATCCATATTAAACAGAATAGAAATAATCGGCTGGCGACTAAGATCACGGGGCAAATTTAATTTTTTTACCAACGATCCGAGTGTATAATTCTGGTATTCAAAAGCATCCAGAATTTTGCCTCTCGCCGTTTTTAAATGCGTAGAAAAATCAACGCCTTCGGCTACCTTAATCCGCACAGGCAACAAACTCACCGCGTGGGTGATCAAATCTTCATTACCCGGATTGGATTGTCCAGCCGCGACCATGCCTAGTACAAAATCGGATTGCCCCGATAGTCGATGAATAAAGGTATGAAAAGCGGTATAGATCGTCACAAAAAGGGTGGTTCCTTCTTGGATAGATAACTGCTTGAGTTGACCAAACAATTCGTGGTCAATACTAATTTTTTCACAACTTGCACCATAGGTTTTCTGTGCCGGCCGTAAACGATCCGTTGGGAAATCTAAGACAGGAATATCATCCGCAAACTGTTCTAACCAATAAGCTTCCGCTTCCCGATATGCTTCACTCGTACGATATTCATCTTGTTCCGTCAAATAATCACTGATTTGTTTTGGAGCAGGCAAAACAGCAATAGATTCATCATTAGCTATTTGACCATAAATGGTCGCAAGATCATTTATCATTACTCCGCAAGAATAACCATCCGCCACGCCGTGATGAACACTCATCAACAAATGATGGAGGTTCGGCGCAAGTCGAAGGATACTTGCCCGGAATAAAGGTCCAGCAAAAACATCCATCGGCTGCTCCGATTCAATATCCAGATAAGATTGAAGTGCTTGTTTTTTTTCTTCGACCGACAGGTTCGATAAATCGATCAACGGAAAGACCTGCTTCACTTCAGGATAAACAATCAGGGTCGTAGTATCGGGATCATAAGTAGATCGCAGCGCCTCATGCCGTTCAACTAACAAAGTCAGGGCATGCTGCAAATCTTCTGGTTCCAATGGACCAGCCAGTCGGATATTACTACTCAGATTATAGGCAGCGGCAGCTCCGTCACCCAGTCTTTGTTCAACCCAAACTTCCTTTTGTCCTTCGGTTAACGGTCGATTTTTTTTTTCGTTCATCGGCACACTTAAATCCATCAGATTCTTTTGCGGTCGATCAGATTTATTCGGTGGATAAACAATTACGTTGGTATCCGGTGCATCTTCGGCAACCGTCAATGGAAAAAATCCGGCCGTCTGCATTTCCCGGATAGTTTCGACAATCGTATCGTAGGTAAAATTCAGATCTTCTTGCGTATGGGCCGTAGAAACTAGTCCTGCCTTTTCCATCAGGTGGACTCCTTTCATTCTTAAGTAAAAGAAAAATAATTTTCCTAAGGGATTTTCTTGTAATAGTTTAATGGTCACCACCGAAGCGCAACTCAATACTTGCAAGGGAACTTTTGTTTCTAAAAACAAGGTACGCAGTCGCTCTGCAAAGCGAGCAGTTTTAGCGTTGAGCTCGTCATACATCGGTTGCCCACCCCGTTTTATTTCGGTCAGTGCGGCGAGTGCAGAAGCCAGACTCAACGGATGCTTTACGAAGGTTCCACCAAAAAAAGTAACGCCTACTTCCGGCACCGAATCGTCGCCGTAATTCCAGGCACCGCCATCAAAGGCATCCATAAATTTTCGTTTCCCTGCTACGGCAGCCATCGGTAATCCACCCGATAATATTTTACCGTAAGCCACAATATCTACCTCAATATCAAACCATTCTTGTGCACCACCCGCCGCCACTCTAAACCCGGTAATCATTTCATCAAAAATCATCGCCATCTCGTGCTCCGTACAGAGTTTACGGATTTCGTGAAACAGGGGTCCCCGCTGCACGTGAGGATTATTGGGTTGTACGGGTTCTATAATGACGGCGGCCACTTCGTCGGCATGCCCACGAATTTTATCCAGTACTTCCGGATCATCATAATCCAGTACAATTACCTGATCAACGGCCCAGTGCGGAATACCCGGTGCGATGGGGACTGGAACAACTTTACCATTTCGATTAATTCCTTTGACCAGCATTTCATCTGCAATCCCATGATAATCTCCTGAAAAAACAATGAGGCGCTCTTTATCTGTTACCGTTCGAGCCACACGAATTGCGGCAGAGATGGCTTCAGATCCGGTATTAACTAAGGTCGATCTTTCGCAACCCGTTATTTCACATAATAATCTAGCGACCTTTTCTGCTAATGGTGTCAATACTCCCAACTCAATTCCTTTCTCTAGTTGTTCGGCCACAGCCTGCTGAATAAAATCCGGAGTATGTCCAAAAAGACTGATTCCGAAAGCACTCCGATAATCCACGTATTCGTTTCCATCTACATCCCAGAATTTTGCGCCCTTAGAGCGTTCCACCGCGATCTGATAAATCATATCTTTCCAGAGCGTGGTAAATCCACTAATCGCCCGTGGATCGGCCAGATAAGGTCGCTGCCGATTGGTCAGTTCTTGAGAGCCTTTGGTTTTAGTCGTATAATTATGAATCAGTTCGTCCAGATATTTTATCTCCCGCTCGGTCAGATCCGCCCGGGATCGTTTGTCAAGTGGCGCCCAGGGGCCAAAAGCCATTCCTTCGGATTTCTGTTTTTTGGGAGTTGTTACTACTTTATTTTTCGGGGAAAGGATTTTTTTATTGACAATGCCGGAGTTGGTTTTCTGTGAAACTTGAGGCGTACTGACTTGTTGAACGGTCCCCATATTTTTCTGTCCGGATAATAAATTGAGTTGTTGCTGCATCAAATTTAACTGCTGCTGCAATAGGCTTTCAATCCCGGAAGTAACGACATTAGATGGTAACGGATTTACTGCCGGGAAATTTGAAGCAATAACCGTTGAAACAGATTCAAGATTATTTTGCGGCAAATTAGTAGCCTTGGCAGGAGGATTTTGGGTGGTATTTCTTTCTGCCAGCTCTGCTTTCAACGCATCAGGCGCCAGCTGATTGTCTACGTATTTCGCCAATGTCTCAATATTGGGTGCCTCTTCGAAAAGCTGCCGGAAACTTAATTTTATTTTAAATGCCTTTTTTATTTTCGAAGTCGCCTGCGTCAGGAAAAGGGAATCAAATCCAAGTTCTAAAAAACTGGCGTATATATCCATTTGTTCAACGGCAATACCGCTCAGATCATGGAAAATATTTTTTATTTTTTCTAAAAGTAAGTCTTTACGTTCCATCTGCGTTTGATTCAGTTGCGTTTTAATATTGGTTTCCAATACCGAATTTATCACTGGGTACGACGCTATTTTGCTGGTGCCGGAAAGGGGCTTTGCATTTAACCAATGTCGTTGTTTTGCAAATGGATAAGTCGGTAAAGAAATTCTTGGCAGGGGATAATATTGATTGAATGATTTCCAGTTAATCGTTGCGCCGGACAACCAAAGTCGTCCGATATTTTTTAATAAAAAAGCCTGATCGTCAATGGTTTCTTTTGGATGTTTTAAACTCGCAAAAATAGCGGTCTCTGGTTTTCGGTCTGGATGTTGGCGCGCAAACGTACTTAGCGTTTGTCCGGGACCTACCTCCAGTAAAATAGTATTTTCCATGGCCAACATATGCCGGATTCCATCGGAAAAATTGACTGTCTGCCGGAGATGACTCAACCAGTAACCCGGTTTACTTGCTTCGGTTGATTGCATCCAGTTACCACAAACATTTGACATCACCGGGATCGCTAATTCACCAAATTCTACGGTCTCTAAATACTTTTCAAAAGCGGGTAGAATCGGATCAATCATCTGAGAATGTGCCGCTACTTTGATATGTGGTCGGGTAGCGTGAATTTCGGCAGCGGTTAGTTTCTTTTTTAGTTGATCAATCGCCGTAGCACTCCCCGAAACAACCACTTGGTCAGGTTTGTTAATTGCGGCGTAATCAATCTCTTTGGTCAGATACGGCTCCAATTCTTCGGGCGTCATTCCGATACTCAACATTCCGCCTTCTTCTAATTTTAAAAATAATTTCCCTCTCGTTGCCACCATTCCCATCGCTGCCTCCAGGCTCATTAACCCGGATAGGGTCGCCGCGGTATATTCTCCCAAACTATGACCAATCATAGCGGTGGGTTGAATTCCCCAGGACATTAGCAATTTTGCGGTTGCATATTCTACCGTAAATAACAAGCTAATTCCAGCCAGAGGATCCAGGATTGGTTCAAGTCGATCGTGGTCGGGATAAAGGGTATTTTTAAAATCAAGTTGATATTCGTTTTTCAACAAGGCCAAACATTCATTGACCGTTTGCCGGAATACCGCTTCTTCCCGGTACAGATCTTTACCCATATTCGTATGCTGCGAGCCACCGCCCGGAAACATAAACACTACCTTTTTGGGTACCTCGACGGACTGGGAAAAAAGCCGAACCGGATCCCGTTCTTCCAATATATTGATTAGTTCCGTTATTGATTCGCCTACCAAACTTGTACGAAATTTAAAATCAGAACGACCCAATTGTAAGGTGGCTGCCACGCTTCCAATCTGCTCCTCCGGATTTCTTTTTAAGAAACCTAACAAGTCTGTTTCCATTTCAGACAAGGCCTCGGATGTTTTTGCCGAAAGGGTGATAAGCTGTTGCGAACGGGCGCGACTTTTTCTTTTAATGACCGGTGCTTCTTCCAGCACGATATGCGCATTGGTTCCACCTAATCCAAACGAACTGACGCCCGCCCGACGGGGATGATCTCCGCGTTTCCAGTCGGTCAATTCATCATTTACATAAAATGGACTGTCCTCAAAATTAATCTGAGGGTTAGGCGTATTATAATGCAAAGAAGCAGGAAGTTGTTCGTGCTTCATCGCAAGCAGGGTTTTTATAATTCCCGTAATACAAGCGCCCGCATCCAGATGACCGACATTCGTTTTGACGGAACCAACAGCGCAAAATTGTTTTTTATCCGTAAAGGATCTAAAGGCCGTCGTCAATCCAGCCAACTCTACCGGATCACCGATGGGTGTTCCCGTTCCGTGGCATTCAATATAACTAATGGTATTCGGGTCTATTTCGGCACGACGATAAGCGTCCATAATTGCGGTAGACTGTCCGGTAATTCCCGGAGCGGTAAAACCGACTTTATCTTGTCCGTCGTTATTGATGGCCGTCGCACGAATCAGTCCGCAGACCTGATCCTGATCTTCGATGGCCGTTTTTAATTTTTTAATAATAATAAAACTCATACCATTCCCACGGACCATTCCATTGGCATCGGCATCGAAGGTACGACAATATCCATCGGGCGAAAGTGCGTGTCCCTCTTTATGTAAATGTCCCGCAAAGGGTGGCTGGATTCTACCACCGCCTACGATGGCGACCTCACAATCTCCGTTGCGGATACTTTGACAGGCCAGATGAAGCGCTACTCCACTACTCGAACAAGCCGTCTGAATATTGATGGCAGGACCTTTAAGATTTAGTTTATACGCTACCCGGGTGGCCGGAAAGTCTTTTTCCAGCGTAATCCCCAATTGAAAATCATCCACCGATTTAAAATAATTTGGGTGCGTAATAACATTGTTTACCAAATAAGTATTTCTGGCAATTCCACCAAAAACACCGATCCGTTGTTCGTGCTTTTCGGGATCGATTCCGGCATCTTGTAACGCGGCATAAGCCGTTTGCAGATAAATCCGGTGTTGTGGATCCATCAAGGCTGCTTCTTTAGGATGATAGCCAAAAAAGGTGGCGTCAAAACAGTCCGCATCTTCTAATGGCATTCCGCGACGTACATAATCGGGATCGTTAAAAATTTCCGGTGAAACACCCGCAGCAATTAATTCTTCGTTTGTAAACACTTTACTAACATCCCGTCCCGTTTTTAGATTATCCCAAAATTCAGAGATATTTTTTGCGCCGGGTAAACGAACGGCCATTCCGATAATGGCAATGCTGTCGTCTGAAGGCTGTTCTACCCTATTATTTTCGTCACCACCTATTTCCGAAGGATTTTGATAGCCCAATTGCTGAGCGGTTTGCCAGGTGGCATCACTGAGAAAATTATCATTTACGACTCCCTCACTTTTTTTAGCTAAATCTGCTTTTATTTTGCCATGTTCTAATAAATTAATATCACCCATCGGCTTGGAGTCGTCATAAATACCGTCGGTCATTTTCTGGTCGATATTCCGATAAGGACGGATCAGACTTTCATCAAATGGGATTCCGGTTTTTTTACAAAAATTTTCCATTACCTGTTTCGGATCGGTCACTAAATCTTCGTAATTGATTCGGAATTTTCGATGATCTGGTACCCGATTAAAAAACGTATTAATAACCTGATGTGATTCTGTCCAGATCAGTTCTCCTACTTGTCTTGGCACAAAATCATGATCTTCTAAATACATGACTTGCGACATCCGCATTTTTTCAAAAGAACGAACCATTGCGTAAGGATGCCGAACTAATTGAATAAAAATTGGATCTTCAAAATCACTTTCTGCCTTTTCCAAAATATCAAGATCCAGCGCGTACGAAGGAGATTTATCAACCAAGATTTGATCCGGTATTTTATTCTGTAAATATTGGTAGAACGACTGCGTCGAAGTAGCGTTCTCTTCTGCTCGTT
>CALLPK010000047.1 GCA_938015415.1 uncultured Saprospiraceae bacterium | reverse complement strand
GATTCAACCACGAAGTGATTCAACAAAAAATATGAAACTCTATCTCCTCCCATGCCCCCTCGGCGACGACAGTCTACACACCTTACCAGAGATGGTCGGAACCCAAATTCGTGAATTAGAAGTTTTTATTGTAGAAAGAGCCAAGACCGCCCGGCATTTTATTAAAGCGATGCAACCGCGGTTACCGATCTCTGAGCTAGCTATTTTTGAATTGGACAAACACGACCCACAAGCTGCGCGACAAGCTTTTCAGGCGGCGCTCAAAAAGGGGAAAGATATAGGTGTGTTGTCCGAAGCGGGCTGCCCCGGAGTGGCGGATCCTGGTGCCCTGATCGTCAAATATGCCCACGAAAAAGGGATGCAAGTGATTCCCCTCGTCGGACCCTCCTCTATCTTATTAGCAATGATGGCCTCTGGTTTGAATGGACAAAATTTTGCCTTTAGAGGCTATCTACCTGCCAAAAAACCAGAACTGGCCAAGGTCCTAAAACAACTGGAATCCACTGCCAAAAAACAAAACCAAACCCAACTCTTTATCGAAGCACCTTACCGAAATCGAGGTGTTCTGGAAACCGCTTTTCAACAATTAAACAGTAATACCCGTTTCTGTATCGCCGCTGACCTGACCCTTCCCACCGAATACATCAAAACCAAAACCATCAAAGAATGGAAAGCCACCGAACTACCGGACTTGCACAAGAGACCCGCGATTTTTTTAATAGGGTAGGGAGTTAGTTGTGTAACTCCGGACTTCCGAATTTAATGATCATGCAGCTTTTGGCCTACATTTTGGCTTATTTCTATATTCTTAATATATCTTTGAACTATCATACCAAACAAGCATAGTTGGCCGTTTTATATTAACTTTGTACCTGCAACTTACCCTACCATCATTTACAAAACTTCCTAATCGGAAGCTTAATACCTTCATGAACTAATAAATCTAAATTCCGGTGAAAAATCTTTGTCTACTTTTTGCGTTTTTTCTTTTTGGAACAACTCTTTCCGCTCAGGAAGGTTGGGAACTAGGAGGATGGGTTGGTACCGCCAATTATTTTGGGGACCTCAATACTACGTTTGATGTGAAGGATGCGGGTCTGGCTGCAGGCGCTATTGCTCGCTATAATTTTAATACTCGTATTTGTATGAAGGCCACTTTCAGTTATCTACGGGTAGCAGGTTCAGATGCTGATTCTGATAATACCTTTGAACGAACTCGTAATTTGGATTTTCGGTCCGATATCTGGGATGGTAGTTTCAATTTTGAATTTAACTTCCTCAATTATGTACATGGTTCTCAGGATGAGTTTTTTACGCCCTATCTTTTTGCCGGCTTCTCTATTTTTCAGTATAATCCAACGACTGAACTAGATGGTGAAACCTATGAACTACGTAATTTTGGTACGGAAGGCCAATTTAGAGGAGAGGAATATTCTACCGTTTCGGGAGGATTGAACTACGGTGTGGGTTTTAAAATTGATCTGAGCTACCGTTGGAGCGTGAATATTCAACTCAGCGGACGTAAGATATTTACCGACTATCTGGACGATGTCAGTGGGGTATATCCTGATTTTAATGACCTGGAGAGTCTTCGTGGTGATATAGCCGTAGCGCTTTCTGATCGCTCTATTGGCGACGAAGGGGTTTCGGTTGCTCAAGAAGGTCGACAGCGGGGCAACGGGCGGAAAAATGATAGTTACGCTACCCTGGGCGTTGGGATTGTGTATTATTTTGGTAGCTTAAAATGCCCACCGATTACTCGGTAATTATTGAGTTTTCTTCTGTTGGTTGACGATTCGGATATCTCAAAACGCTCCAACTCAAAACTTTATAAAATGATTTCCCAAACCAGGATCCAACTCCCCGCTTTTTCCCGTGGCTATCACCTGATCACCCATGAGATCCTCATTCATCTAGGTCCATTACCGGAAACCGGATTTGTCCATCTTTTTATTCAGCATACCTCAGCGGCCATTACCATTAACGAAAATGCGGATCCTTCCGTACGCGTTGACTTTGAAAATATTCTTAATAAACTTGTACCCGAAAATCTGCCTTTTCTGACCCACACCATGGAGGGGCCCGATGATATGCCTGCCCATATCAAAGCTGCATTGATTGGCCACAGCATTCAAATTCCTATCACAAATCATCGCCTGAATTTAGGGACCTGGCAAGGTGTATACCTCTGTGAATTTCGTAACCATGCCAGTGGACGTAAGCTGATTGCCTCTGTTTATAGTTAGAAATACAGATTGTGAATAATTTTTTAGAATGTGGATAACTCGAAAATGTGGATAACTTTAAAGTCTTCTCTCGTTTTGAATTTTATTTTTTAAAAGATTGATTAATAACGACTTATAACTTATTACTTAATATTTATTAACAGGCCAAAAAATATAGTTTTCCACAAAACGTATTTATTTTTATTTAAATATAAACATTTGGCTGTTAGTAATTTTTTTCCCTTTTACCGAGCCTATCAAGTATTATTGCGTTGGAACCTACCTAATAACATACTAAGACATTCCGTCCCACAAACTTTTCCAACAAAAATAATAATTACATTTTTCAATGCACCTATGCGTGCGTAAACAATTTGATCGTACTAAATTTACTAAAATGAGAAAACTTATCCAATCACTATTAATGTGTGTGGCCGTCGGCTGCCTTCTTTCGTCTTGTGTTTCTAAAAAGAAATTTGAACAATTAATGAGTGACAAAACCACCATTGATCAAGTCCTGGCGGAAAACCAGGAAAAAGTAAAAAATCTGGAAACCAATGTCGCTACCCTGGAATCAGAAAAAGAGGAACTGGGCAAAACACTGGAAGAAAAAACCAGCGAGCTATCCGACGAAATTTCTGCGGCCAATGACGAATTGATGAGCACTAAAAAAACATTGGAAGAAATGCAAGCTGCCGTAGCCGTCAGAGATTCGCAGTTGACGATGGTGCAGGAGAAAGTAAGTGCTACTTTTGACGTTTACCGAAAAGGGGGTTTTGATCTTTCTGCCGGTAGTGGAGGGT
The DNA here is from genome assembly GCA_938015415.1 of uncultured Saprospiraceae bacterium. Classification (GTDB taxonomy): domain Bacteria; phylum Bacteroidota; class Bacteroidia; order Chitinophagales; family Saprospiraceae; genus JALZUU01. Next base: position 24,890 of record CALLPK010000047.1, on the reverse strand, counting down.
TAAACGTAAATACACCATCCCCCGTTCGTTTTCGTAGTGGTTCTACGCGGGTAGATCAGGAAAGCCAAATGGTCTTAAACGATCTAGCTACTAAGCTAAAGCAGAATCCAAGAGTAAAGCTACTAGTGGAAGGTCATACCGATAGTGTGCCTATGAAAGAAGGGGCTAGATTTCGTAATAATCAAGAACTAAGCACTGCCCGGGCTAATCAAGTGGTTGCCGAACTAGTAAAGATGGGCGTAAGTCCAACGCAGCTTACCGCCGCCGGACGCGGAGATACTATGCCTAAATTTCAGGATGAAAATGACTCGGAGGAAATCCGTGCTATGAACCGCCGAACTGAGTTTATCCTCTTGGCCGATGTAGCCCCGTTGTTCGAAATGTCGAAAGGAATGAATTAAGGTAGATCTGATTGTCCTCTTTTGATAATTATATATAGAACCTGTATAAATGGGGACCAATTCCAGACAAAAAAAGAGCTGCTTACTTTATCAGTAGGCAGCTCTTTTATAATTTTTCGTTTTGTAGAATAGGATTCACTACAATGTAATTAATAGGGAAACTCCATTACAGCGTTGACACGATATACGTATCTCCAAAGAGAGATAAAAAGGATAAAAGCAACTACGAAAATGGCGAGGGCTTTGCCCTTCAGTCCTGCATTTTGAATTTCTTCACTCATTGTATTTATTTTTTCAAAAAAGTTTTAAAAAACTTGTTACAAAATAAAGGAAAATATATTTAACAAGCAAAGAAACAACCATCTGGGCTTTTAGTTGAAGACTGATTAAATTGCCAAAGATGCACACTTTGTCTTTAACCAATCGACTTCTTCCGCATTCAACAAAGGCTTCAACTCCGTAAAAACCTTTTGATGGTAATCATTTAGCCACGCTATCTCTGGCTCAGTTAATAATTCTTTTTTTACCAAACTAAGATCAATCGGAAATAAAGTAATGGTATCAAATTTCAAAAAGGTACCAAAGGCGGATTCACCCGCCTCCACAGTCAAAACCAGATTCTCAATTCTGATTCCGTAATGATCCGGTAAATAAAAGCCCGGTTCGTTGGAAGTAAGCATCCCGATTTCAAGTGGAACACCGCCTCTGCCCGCAGCAGAAGAAATGCTTTGAGGTCCCTCGTGAACGTTCAGAAAAAAACCAACTCCGTGGCCAGTGCCGTGGCCATAATCCAGATGTGCCTTCCACAAATCTTGTCTCGCCAGCGTATCAATCTGATAGCCTTTTGTTCCTTTGGGATAATGTAGCATAGCGATACCCATATGCCCTTTTAATACTAATGTATAATGCAGCCGTTGGTCATCTGTTACCGGTCCCAGAGCTGTGGTTCGGGTAATATCTGTAGTGCCGCTTTCGTATTGTCCTCCGGAATCTAGTAATAATAATCCGGAGGGTTGAATAGTGGCAGAGGATTCGTGCTCAGGACGATAGTGAACGATCGCTCCATTGGCTTGGTAACCGACAATGGCTGGAAAACTTTCCCCGTAATAGCCAGGCTGTTCCGCTCTAAAAGCAGCCAGTTGATCGGCCAGTGCTGCTTCTGTGACCGCTTTCTTCTCAGTTAATGCTTCTTCGAGCCAACGGTAGAGCTTGGTCAGTGCGACACCGTCAAAACGCATTGCCTGACGGATATGCTCAATTTCTACCTTGTTCTTTTTTCCTTTTAATTTTTGTACAATAGAATCTCCCGTAATCATGTTGGCTTTTTCAATTTCTTGGTATAAGCCAATACTGGTTGTACTTTTATCAATCAACAGGTTTGCTGTCGCAGGAAGCCTTTTTAAAAAATCAATAACAGTTAAATAATTCCGAAGGATCACGCCATCCGAATTTAGTTTTTCTTTTAATTTTTGGGATATTTTCTGAACATTCGTAAATAGAAAAGCTTTATTTATTCCAATAACTGCATAAGCTATGAAGACTGGATTGAATGCGATATCTCTTCCGCGTAGATTAAATGTCCAGGCAATTTCATCCAATGCCGAGAGTAGATAATGATCCGCTCCCTGTGTGTCCATTGCTTGACGAATCTGTGCAAACTTCTGATTTCGATCCAGGCCGGCAAAGGAAGGGTCAAGCTCAAAAATATCTGCGGTAGGAATCGTCGGACGATTGGACCAAATTTTCTTAATCAGGTCATGGTTGTTTTCGAATTCAAGTCCGTGTCGGTGCAGTATTTTGACAATGTTGCGATTTTGATTGAGCGAGCAAAGCATTCCATCCATTCCCAGGGTCGAGCCTTTTGGGAGCTTTTCTCCCAACCATTCGATGTATTCTGGTCCACGGGCCGGGCCCAGACGGTGAAGTTGAATTGGAGTGCCAGAGAGTTCTTGTTCTGCCTGAATAAAATATCGGGAATCGGTCCACAGACCGGCGTGATCCATCGTTACGACGAGCACACCCGCGGATCCCGTAAAGCCAGATAACCATTTCCGGGCTTCCCAGTGGGGCGCTACGTACTCACTCTGGTGAGGATCACTGGAAGGAATGAGATAGGCAGCCAGATTTCGAGCTTTCATGGACACTCGAAGCGCCGCTATTTTTGTTGATATTTCCATAAATAAGCAGGTCTTTATCGTTTGGGAAGGTGATCTAATTTTATCCCAAACATATATAAAATTTATTTACCAGTTGATATCTGTATCTTTTTTTCCTTATCAATCGTTAAGATATTAGTAATATAAATTATAATGAATATTTATATGTATTTGTTTGGCATATTTTTTGAGAAAAAGTTTCGCGAAAACTGGACATATTAAAATATTTGATTTATATTGCGAGAGTTCTCAACCTTAATCAACTTATTTTTTATTATCTTAAATGGTTGAGAGTTCACATAACCATCTGATTTTCAAATCTTTACAATTTCTGTTGGAGATTAAATAATCACCATGACTTAGCATCTTACAAATTTTTATTAACGAACCAAAACACTGTGCTTATTGTTAAACCTATATTGAAAAAATCAATCAGATGCTCAAGCAAAGCTTAAATCAGAAGTTTTTACAAAAATTATCACCTCAGCAAATTCAGTTAATGAAATTGCTGCAGATACCTACTGCTACTCTGGATCAAAGAATCAAAGAAGAGTTAGAAGCCAATCCTGCACTAGATGAAGGAGAAGAGGAAAGCGATGGAGATGGCGAAGATGCTTTCGCAAAAGACAAGGAAGATGAGAAAGAAAAACCGGAAAATGAGGAGATAGAGCGAGATGACGAATATGAGTTGGATGACTATCTCACTGAATATATCGAAGACGATCCTTCTAGTTATAAATTAAATGCTAATAATTATTCCGCGGACGATGAGGATAAAACGGTTCCGATCGCGGTAGAGAACACTTTTCACGAATATCTTGAGCAACAACTTGGAATGCTTAAGCTGGCTGACGAAAGAGTAGAGAAGGTAGCAAAGCAAATTATCGGTAGTATCGATGATGATGGTTATTTACGTCGAGAACCGGAAGCGATTAAAGATGATCTGGTTTTTTCGCAGAACGTAGAGACAAGCGTAGAAGAAATAAATGCGTTATTATCGTTGATTCAACGTTTTGATCCGCCGGGTATCGGTTCACGTAATTTACAGGAATGTTTGGAATTACAACTTCGGCACCGTCTGGAAACCGCCACGGATATCTGCGACGAAGAAGAACGAATCATTCGTATTGCTATTCGTATTATTTCAGAATATTTTGATGAGTTTTCAAAAAAGCATTATCAGAAATTGCAAAGACAACTCAATATCACGGAGGAGCAGCTAAGGTCATGCATCGAGCAAGTTTTAAAACTAAATCCAAAACCAGCAAGTGGACACCGCTCGGGTAATTCCCGTTCTTCCCAATATATTGTTCCTGATTTTACGATTGTTAATCGGGACGGAGAACTTGACTTGACCCTTAATTCCCGTAATGCACCTGATTTGCGTATCAATGAACATTATAAAGATATGCTGAAATCTTATAAGGCGAGCCGCAAAGATGTACGTAGTAACAAGCAACAGAAAGAAGCAGTATTATTTATCAAGCAAAAAATTGATTCGGCTAAATGGTTTATTGATGCCATTCGTCAGCGACAGCAAACAATGTATAAGACCATGTACTCGATTATGCAATATCAGTATGATTTTTTTCGTACCGGCGATCAAAAGATGTTGCGTCCGATGATTTTAAAAGATATTGCAGATATTACCGGGCTTGATATTTCGACGGTATCACGAGTCGCCAACAGTAAGTTTGTACAAACAGAATTCGGAACCAAGCGACTGAAAGATTTCTTTTCGGAATCTTTGCAGACTAGTTCTGGAGAAGAGGTTTCTACCTTAGAAGTGAAGAAAATTCTGACGGATATTATTGATGAAGAAAATAAACGAAAGCCTTTTTCTGACGAAAAGCTAAAAAATATTTTGCGCGAAAAAGGATATAATATTGCGCGTCGAACGGTGGCAAAATACCGGGAGCAGCTCAATATCTCCGTTGCTAGACTGCGTAAAGAGCTCTAGTGAAAATTACACTAAAATTTATTTTCTTTACCCTCATCGTATTGAATTACGGTGAGGGTAAATTCTTTTAGAGCGGACCATGAGATGCGTTTATTAGAAAATACTAAGGTAAGTTTTTACCTTTACAGGATCGAATAGATTTTATAAAAAGTCAACTCAAAACTTATGAAACTCAAAATAGTTTACTGGATTTTCACGGTGGGAATGTGCGGCATGTTCCTTTTTTCTGCTCAAATGTATTTGACGAATTATGAAATGATTTCAGGTTATTTTGAAAACCACATGGGATTTCCCAAATGGATGGTGTATCCACTGGCCATTGCCAAAATTTTGGGAGTTGTTGCGGTTGTTTCAAATCTGAGTCGAATGCTCAAAGAATGGGCCTACGCCGGATTTTTCTTTGATGGGGTAATGGCATTTAGTGCGCATTATATGGTCGGAGACGGAGTAGCTCCAATGGCGCTCTTTGCGATTGTGATGACGATCGGATCGCGTATCATGTGGGAATTGTTAGAGCGGCAGAAGCGGATGGAGGCAATGGTGTAAGGTGAATGCTAAGACCTATACGGCCGAAGGCCCTATTAATTTTTCATTTTAAAATTATTAATCCACCAACCCATCTAGCCCCTCCAGTAAAATCACACAGGCCTTCTCAATCTCCGCTTCCGTAATAATCAGCGGCGGAGCAATTCTAATTGAGCGGTCATTAAATAAAAACCAGTCTGTAATTAATCCTTTTTCCAGACAAAGTTTAATCACTTTTTGGACTTTTTCAAAACTATCCAGTTCTACGGCCAACCATAAACCTGCGCTACGAACATGACGAATTTCAGGATGTACTAATTTTTCTAAAAAAAGTTGTTCTTTCTTTTTTACCGAATCAATAATGCCGGATGATTTAATAAAATTTAAAGTGGCCAGTGCTGCGGCACAACTCACCGGATGCCCGCCAAAGGTGGTGATATGACCCAATAGTGGATTATTGGAAAAAACTTTCATCACCTCCTGGTTGGCCACAAATGCACCGATCGGCATCCCGCCGCCCATTCCTTTTGCCAGTAATAAAATATCGGGAACCACACCATACTGTTCAAAAGCAAAAAAGCTCCCCGTCCGTCCGTAGCCCGCCTGTATTTCGTCGAAAATAAGTAGCGTACCAGTTTCCGTGCAACGATTTCTTAATTTTGTAAGGTAATTGTTAATTGGCTTTCGGATGCCCCATTCTGCCTGTACCGTTTCCACGATCACGGCGGCAGTTTTGTCGGTAATTCTATGTAAGCAAAAATCACAATTAAAGTCAATATGACTGATGCCCGGAAGTAAAGGACGGTAAGGTCTCGTAAAATAATCATCACTCATTAAGCTTGCTGCGCCCTGCGTACTACCATGATAGGCTTTGTAGCAGGAAATAATTTCAGCTCGACCAGTATAGCGTTTGGCTAGTTTCATGGCACCTTCCGTCGCTTCCGTTCCAGAGTTGACCAGATACACGCTGTCTAATGAGTCGGGTAATAACTCTGTCAAAGCTTTGGCCAAATTTACCTGCGGACTCAACAGATATTCTCCATAAACCATCGTATGCAAATATCGCTCGCTTTGTCTTCGGATGGCCGCCACGACGGCTGGATGACAATGTCCCAACGCACTAACACCAATTCCGGCAATTAGGTCCAGATATGGTTTTCCTTGAGGATCGTACAGATAAATACCCGCTCCTCGTTCAATTTCTAATAACATAGGAAATTCACTGGTCTGGGCCAAATGACTAAGAAATACTTGCCTTAAATTGGGCATATAATTTTTTTTGTGTGAAATACGAAAATACTTTATTCTCAGCTGTAAAGTTTAGGAAAGAAATACGGTACAAATATTGTACATTTACTAACAACTTCAGCAAGAATACCATCATTTCAGAGGTATAGCCCAAAAAAAACTAATGTCGGTCAGCGTTCAAAAAATCAAATTGATTAGGTAAATGTGTAATTTTATACGGATCTTACGTTATAGGAATATCAAACTTCAAATCACTTTTTGCTGCCATTCCCCGGATTTTTTGAAATTAAACAAGGAAATTCGGCAGATTCATAAAATTTTAAATACAAAAGGTAGTCAGTCGTAATACATGAGATATTTACTCATTTTTGTCACCCTCATCACTATTTCTTTCTTTTCCTGTAATCAGGTAACGGAAAGAATGCCTGACTTTTCGGTGCACGGAGTAGATGTTTCTCATTATCAATCTCATATTAACTGGTATCAAGTAGCTTCAGAAGGTATCAGCTTCGGATTTGTGAAGGCGACCGAAGGAGCGACAATAAAAGATTCTCTTTTTTGTCAAAACTGGACTGAAATGGAAAACGCAGGCATCATTCGTGGAGCCTATCATTTTTTTCGACCCGGAACTTCGGCCATCGCACAAGCTCAGCATTTTATCGAAATGGTAGATCTTCAATACGGAGACTTGCCGCCAGTACTAGATGTGGAAGTATTAGATGATGTAAATAAAGACGTCATGGTTGCCCGTTTAAAAATTTGGCTGGAAATGGTAGAAGAGGCATTTGGTGTTCGACCAATCATCTATACCAATATGAAATATTACAATCAATATCTGGCGGAGCATTTTGCGGACCATACCTTATGGATTGCTCGCTACAATGCTAAGAAAATGCCTGCTTTATCAGCAGATAACGACTGGGATTTTTGGCAATATGGTAACAGAGGAAGTATTGCAGGGATTAATGGCCCTGTCGATCTAAACGTTTTTCAGGGTTCGCATACCGATCTATTATCTATCACGATTTCTCCGTTTTCCAGCCCCGCAACCGCCGGGAGGTAAATTCTATAGTAAGAAATATCTCTCTCCAAATTGTTAGATTTTTGTTAAATTTTCCTCTTCCAGCTTTGGCCGACCATCTATCTGCTCCGCTTATTAGCAGGTATCTCAGAATATCATTATTTTAGAACTTTAAAATAAAACCTGCCATAGGTAAGTCTATCAAGCTCTGGCAAAAAAAGTATAAAACTAATCCATCATGAAACAACTCATTTTTAGCCTCCTCGTTTTATTCGCCGCCACTTCTGTACAGGCTGGTGGGATTGATTTTTTTCAGGGAACCTGGGAAGAGGCCCTGGAAAAAGCAAAGAAAGAAGATAAATTGATTTTTGTAGATGCTTACACAACCTGGTGTGGGCCGTGTAAGCGGATGTCCAAGCAGGTGTTCACGCAGGATGCAGTAGGCGAATTTTATAATAAAAATTTCATTGCGATGAAGATTGATATGGAAAAATTACCCGGCAAAAAGTTTCAAAGAAAATATCCCGTATCGGCTTTCCCAACCTTATATTATATTGATGGAGATGGAAAAGTAGCCCACGTGACTAAAGGTGGGAAAAATCCGGAGCAATTTATCCAGTTGGGGCAAATGGCTATGAAAAAGAATGATAAGAGTGGGGATTATGAGGCGGATTACAAGGAAGGAAAAAGAGATTATGACCTAGTTTATAATTACGTCAAAGCGCTCAATAAAGCCGGAAAACCGAGCCTTAAAATTGCCAACGACTATATTAAATCACAAGAAGACTTAACGACCGAAGAAAACTTGAAGTTTATCCTGGAAGCCACCACGGAAGCAGATTCCCGCATCTTTAATTTATTGACTCAGCATAAAGCCGCAATTGTAGCATTGACCTCCGAGGCAGAAGTTAACGACCGGATCGAGGCGGCCTGCGCCCGAACGGCTGACAAAGCAATTGAATATAAATATTATGACTTGATCACGGAGGCTACTGCTAAGCTAAGAGCAAACGAACCAGAAAAGGCGGATGTCTTTGAACTGACCCAGGCGATGCGTTACCATGCTGCTGATCAGGAACCTGCTGCTTATCTCAAATCAGCAGATGCTCTGGCGAAAATTTATAAAAAAGATTTCCAAAATTTACATAAACTGGCAATAACGGTGGCAAAAGAATATGGAAAGAATCCACAAGCACTTAAACAAGCCGAAAAATATGCTAAATCTGCTGCCAGTAGTGGCACCGATATTGCCTATTATTTTACGCAGGCTCAGCTTTTAAAGAAAATGGGCAAATCTAAAGATGCGATTAAAGTAGCGGAGAAGGCCAAGAAAATGGCAAAAGGGGACGCTGCGCAAGAAAAAGCAGCGGAGCAATTGATTCAGTCTTTGGGTAAATAGCAATTATTGATATAATCAAACGAACATGAAAAAATTAAATTTTCTGGCCTTATTATGCCTGATAAGTTTCAGCCTGGCAGCGCAGGGCAGTGATGGTATCGTATTTAAAAAAGACGATTGGTCTTCTATTTTGGCGCAGGCTAAAGCGGAGGATAAATTAATTTTTGTGGATGCCTATACTACCTGGTGTGGTCCTTGTAAAAAAATGGACAGGGACGTTTTTCCTCAGATGGAAGTGGGTAGTTTCTACAACGCCATGTTTATCAATGTAAAAATGGATATGGAAAAAGGGCAGGGAATAAAGCTGGCTAGAGATTATAATGTCAACGCTTTTCCCACTTTTTTATTTATTGATGGTGATGGAAAGATTATGCACCGTACGGCGGGTTTTCACGATGTCAATCAGTTTATTGCGCTCGGTAACGAAGCGGTTGATCCGGCTGGACGATTGTCTACTTTTGAAAAACAATATCAGGACGGAGATCGTAGTCCGGAATTTCTAAAAAGATATACTGAAATTCGCTACGATATTGCGGATGGCAGCCATGATGATATCGCACTGGAATATCTGAAGACACAGGAAGACTGGGGAACGGAGGAAAATCAGACTTTTCTTTTTGCTAATATTGTAGATGCTAATTCTGAATTATTTGATTATTTGCTAGATAATAAAGATTCATTTGCTGCTATGTATGGACAAAATGCGGTGATGGCCAAAGTCCAGGAAGTTATCTACGCATCCATCGAAGATACGAAAGACGATAGCAGTCTGGCGCAAATTGAACGATTGTTTAAAAAAGCCTATCCAGTGCGAGCCGAACAAATGACCGCGCGTTTTTCCATGACTTACTATCGACAGGCGGGAGATCGTGAAAAATATATGGATGCGGCAACGGCTTATTATAAAAAATATTCAGCCGATGATCAGGCTGAACTGAATGAAGTTGCGTGGACATTTTTTAAGATAACGAAGGATAAAAGCAGACTAAAGCAGGCCGTGAAATTTGCAAAAAAATCCGTTAAACTAGACAACAATTATTACAATAATGATACGATGGCGCATTTATATCATGCCCTTGGCAAAAAGCGTAAAGCCATTAAGGTAGCCAACAAAGCGATTGCTCTTGCTGAAAAGGATTCGATTGATTATAGTCCAACAAAGGAATTATTGGAAGAAATCAATAGCCCACAGCCCGTCGTCGAAAAATAGACTACCAATCAATTTCTATCAATACAGGACAGTGATCAGAATGCACTGCGTCACCTAGTTGGCGAGCCGACTTGAGCTGGTCTTTCAGGTTATCCGTAACACACTGATAGTCAATCCGCCAACCTTTATTTTTTGCACGACAGTTAAAGCGGTAAGTCCACCAGCTAAATTCTTGTGTTTCAGGATGTAAACTCCTAAAACTATCCGTAAACCCACTTTCCAGCCATTTAGTCATCCAGGCCCGTTCTTCGGGTAGAAAACCGGAAGAATTTTTATTTCCTTTCGGATTGTGAATATCAATATCGTGGTGAGCAATGTTGTAGTCACCAACGACGATTAGCTTTGGTCGCTCCTTTTTAAGCTCATTCACCCACCGATAAAAATCATCCAGGAATTCGTATTTAAAACCCTGTCTTTCTTCGCCACTTGATCCCGAAGGGAAATAACAATTCAATAGAGTGGTATCGCCAAAATCAGTTCTTAGTATGCGACCTTCACAATCGTACTTTTCCATCCCGGTACCGGCTACGATGTGGTCTGGTTTTATTTTTGAAAAAGTAGCGACACTACTATATCCTTTTTTTTGGGCGCTATGCCAGCAGTGGTGATACCCCATTGCTTCAAGTTCTTCGATGGGCCCCTGGTCTGGTTGGCATTTGGTTTCCTGTAAACAGACAATATCATACTGACCTTCTTTCATCCAGTCCAATAATCCTTTTTTTACTGCTGCGCGAATACCATTTACGTTATAACTAACAATGGATTTTGTCATGTTGAAGTTTAAATTTTCTCAAAAAAATAGTATGCTTTCAAGATATATTCCTAATTTTACCACTGTCCCAAAGCGTATTGAAAACGCTTAATACAGCTTTTGTAACACACCTATCCCATTTAAACGTTCATGATGTTTAAACGGGATTTTTTATTTGACTATTACTAAGCCCAGACCTTACAACCCTCCGTACAGTTTTTACAAATATCAATCTGATCCCGTCCTTTTAAGAGTTTTGCTCTAAAGCTTTGATAAGTGGGGCCTTGCCAGGCTTCTTTGAAAGTTTCCTTTTTTAAGTCACCTAAACGGTGGGTGGCATCTTTGTCAAAACAACAAGGAACGACTAACCCATCCCAGGTAATGACACAGGCGTGCCACAACTTCCAACAATGATCGAGTAATTCATTTTTTACTTCGTAAGTACCATCGGTCGTTTGCCGGTATCTTGCATATTTATCAATCGTGGGAATTAGATCATTACCATGTTCGTAGTCATAAACTTGTGCTGTCTTTAATTTTACCTCGTCAACGCCAACTTCTTCCGCTAGTTTATAGATTTCTGGAATTTGATGTTCGTTGGGTTTGACGACCAGAAACTGAAAAATAATATGAGGTGTTTTTGAATTTAATTTCTTTTTCCATTTAACTACATTACGGGCTCCTGTCAGGACATTTGCCAGTTTACCTTCTTTTCGATAGTTCTCGTAGACCTCTTGCGTCGTTCCATCCACGGAAATAATCAGTCGATTTAAACCAGACTCAATCGTTTTACGCGCATTTTCATCATTAAGAAAATGGGCATTGGTAGAAGTAATGGTATAAATCCCTCTTTCGTCCGCATACTTTACCATTTCGAGAAATTTTGGATTGATGTAGGGTTCTCCCTGAAAATAAAAAATCAGGTATAGTAATTCCTTGTGTAGTTCATCGATGGTGTCGCGGAAAAAATCCTCTTTCAGATTTCCCGTCGGCCGACTAAAAGCGCGTAATCCGCTGGGACACTCCGGGCAACGCAGGTTACAAGCGGTCGTTGGCTCCATACTAATGGTCATCGGCATGCCCCATTGGATAGGCTTACGCGTCCATTTGGTCACGTAAAAGGAGACAAACACCTTGGAGATGTTCCAAAGCCGCCTGATGGTCAGCTTCCGCAAAAATGCCACTGTATCGTTGAAGTAGATATTCATGATAAAACAAAATTAAGCAAAAACGAGAAGGTAATTGGTCGAGGGGACACTTACTTTGGTAATAAATAGTAGCGTGAAGAACAGGTTTTATGATAACACCCAAAAACTAAACAGAGTTGTGAGAAAGATGGAAATTATGAAGAAAATATGGGTAGCCTGCACGATTATTGGGCGCTGGTGGGTTTGAGGCCACTCTATTAAAGCGATAAAAGGGAGTCTTACTTTAGGTTTTTAATTAAAATACGCCTTTAATCATCTGTTTTTTAATCTTCTTTTTCTTCACATAGCGCCCGCCGAATCCCCGCTACTTTAAGCAAACATTCTTCGTATTCCAAGGCTGGAACTGAGTCGTTTACAATGGCACCACCTACTTGAAAAGAAAGATAACGATTAGTATCATCATACAACATACTCCGAATCACCACATTAAAATCAAAATCTCCTGTTGGTGTAATGTAGCCGACCGCCCCTGAATAAAGCCCCCGTTTGGACTGTTCGTACTGTTCGATCAATTTCATACTCCGAATTTTAGGCGCTCCAGTCATCGATCCCATGGGGAAAGCATTTTTAAGTGCATCTACGAAGTCAGCCGACGGAGATAAAGTGCCCGTAACGGTAGAAATCAGATGGTTGACCTGCGCAAAAGGATAGATACCAAACAACTCCTTTACCTGTACCGAACCGGGCATACAGGTTCGGGAAAGGTCATTCCTGACTAAGTCTACAATCATCACATTCTCGGAGCGGTCCTTTTTACTATGCAATAATTGTTGCGTCAATTTTTTATTTTCGGAAGTAGTTTTTCCCCGTTTTATCGTTCCTTTGATGGGTTGTGAAATAAGTTGTTGTCCTTCTTTTTTGAGAAAGCGTTCCGGGCTGGCGCAAAGCAAATATTTATTATTCAGTCGGTAAAAAGCAGAAAAAGGGGCTTTACTGATTTTATTGAATTTATCAAAAAGAGATGCGGGGTCAAGGTCGATAGGGGCGACATGAAATTCCTGGCAAAAATTCATTTCGTAAATATCGCCGCGCAAAAGGTGGTCTTTTATTTGAAAAACGGTTTTTAAGTAATCTGCTTTACTAATTCTGGATTTTATTTGTGTCGGATCAATCGTTGGAGAATCGGGGAGGGGCGTGTTGGGAATGGCTTGTATCGTTTTCCAGAGTTCAGTTGGTGATTCTTTGTAACTGCTTATTTCTACATGGTTAGAAAAAATTTTTATTAAAAAAACAGGTTGAAAAAAATGCATTTCCGGTAACTGAATATAGTCCGGATTTTGGGAATGGAGTTTTTCAGTTTTATTTTTTAAGTCATAACTTAAATATCCGAACAGCCATCCTCCCGATTTTTTGTGAAAATCTCTTAATTGTTCGAAAGGATCGTTTTGACTAAAATAATAGGTGGATTGACTTTGCTGACCTACTGCAAGTAATCCCTCGTAGCTTCCGTACAATGGTTGACCGTACGCATTACTATCCAAATAGCAAACCGGATCAAAGGACTGAGCCCAGCGAAACAACTGTTGCTTAACTTTTGTCAGGGATTTTATTTGAAATGTTTGTTTCTTTAGATCAATCGTCTCCTTCATCTATCTATACACTTTCTACGGTAAATCCTAATTTTTTCAGATCCTCGTAAAACTCGGGATAAGATTTTACTACGACCATCGGTTCTTCGATTTTTATAGTTCCAAACATTGCAAGTGGCGCAAAAGCCATGGCCATTCGGTGGTCTTCATAGGTCGCAAATTGAGGTTGCTCTACCATTGCTTTTCCCTTTACTTGGCAGCTCACTCCCTGTCGAGCTTTACTTTCCCAAAAAGTCACCTCAACCTTTTTTAACTCATCTTGTAAAGCCTGTACCCGGTCGGTTTCTTTTATTTTTAAAGTACGGAGCCCGGTAAAATAACCGTCGACTCCCAGTCCACCACAGACCACCGCAAGGGTTTGAGCAATGTCCGGACAGTCTATAAAATTCCATTGAAAAGAATCTACCGAAGAAGGTTTTCCTTTGGTCAAAATTACACCATTCGCCACATATTCTGTATCCACACCAAATTGGGTCATCATTTCTGCCAGGACCGAATCACCTTGCAAACTATCCTCAAATAGTCCTCCGAGATGGAGATTAAGATCCTTCGAAAAAGCGGCTAAGGCATAATAATAAGAAGCTGCCGACCAGTCTGCTTCTACTGTAAAGTCTCTTGATTGATAGGCTTGCTTTTGGATTCTTATCGTGGAACCGATCCATTCTGATTCTACTCCGAAGCGCTTCATCAAAGATAATGTCATTTGAATATAAGGCCGTGATACAATCGCTCCCTCTAAATGTAAAGTCAGGCCATTTGGCAAGACTGGTGCAATCATCAAAAGTGCTGAAATAAACTGACTGCTGATATTAGCAGGAATCCGCAACTCGTCCACAGATCCAAAACTGCCCGGACCGATTGATAAGGGTGGATATCCGGGTTTTTCTAAAAAACGAATATCAGCACCTAATTCATTTAACGCTTCCGCCAGTACTCCTACCGGGCGTTGTTTCATCCGCTCGGAACCGGTTAGTACCTGTGTACCCGGCTGCAAGGCAAGGTAGGCGGTCATAAACCGGAAGGTGGTACCGGCCGCTCCAGTGTCATAAATACCCTCCTTAAGAGCTAAAAGCTGTTGGAGTGTTTTAGTATCCTTAGAAGTGGAAAGGCGGTCAATGGTGAAATCATCTTCGCACAAAGCATTGATGAGTAACACCCGGTTACTAATACTTTTTGAGCCGTCCAGCGTGAGGTCTCCAACAATTATCGGATCCGCTTTTTTAAGTTGATAAATCATAAAATTAAAATGTGAAATAGATTAGCTGGTCAGGGCTTTTAAACAATTTTGAAAAAAATTACCAATTAAATTGGATGATTTCTTCGAGATCCGGATGCAGGCTTCTACCAACGGGACAACCGTGGGATGCTGCTTCTAATAGGTTTTTTTCTTTTGGGCTATAGTTATTGTTCGGCATTTGGATTGTTATCTCTAAACGTTTAATCCTTCGCGGATTACTGCCCATAATTTTATTTACTTCAGCAGTAGCTCCAGTCATATCAATCCCTTTGTCCGCAGCCTTAATACCCATGATGGTCAAAATACAACTACCCAGAGAAGTGGCAAGTAGGTCAGTGGGCGAAAACGCTTCTCCTTTGCCATGATTATCTACGGGAGCATCCGTTAAAATTTCGTTGCCTGATTGTAAATGCACCGCAGTTGTTCTGAGGTTGTTTTGATAGGTAATCTTACTGGTCATCTTTACTTTTATTTTTTCGATTGTCCGACTTGTTTTTATCCGCTTCTCGTTCCTGCTTTTCTTTTTCTCGTCGTTCTTGTCTTATTTGATCAGATTTGTCGTAGGCAATAATAATTTCTTTTACCAACCGGTGACGTACTACATCTTCGGCAGTTAATTTTACAATGCCAATACCCTTAACACCTGCAAGGATATTCATGGCGTGACGGAGCCCTGATTTTTGGTTATACGGTAAGTCGATCTGTGAAAGATCACCCGTAATGATACATTTGGCAGAAGGACCGATACGTGTCAGGAACATCTTGATTTGCATAGAAGTAGCGTTCTGAGCTTCATCTAAAATAATGAAAGCATTGTCCAGTGTCCGACCTCGCATAAAGGCTAGCGGAGCTACTTCGATAATCCGGTTGGTCATGAAATAGTTTAGCTTATCCAAGGGGAGCATATCATCCAAAGAATCGTAAAGTGGACGTAGATAAGGATCCACTTTATCTTTTAAATCGCCTGGTAAAAAACCAAGACTTTCACCTGCTTCTACCGCTGGGCGAGTCAAAATAATTTTCTTAACAACGCGATTTTTCAGGGCACGTACTGCCAGGGCTACCGCCGTATAAGTTTTTCCGGTACCGGCTGGTCCAATGGCAAAAAGAATATCGTTTTCATCTGAAGAGGCGATCAGTTTTCGCTGGTTAATCGTTTTTGCTTTAATGGCTTTTCCGCCCCGACCGTGTACCAAGGTCGCATTGCTGTCTCCGTTGCCTAACTTTGTTTCGAAAGGATTAGTTCCGCCGATCAATTCTTCCACCGTCTGGACGCTTAGCTCGTGCTGCTCCCGTAGGAGGCGAACCATCAATTCAAATTTATTTTTTGCTTTTTGTGCCTGCTTTTTATCTCCGACTATTTTTAAGCTGTTGCCACGGGAGGTAATAGTAATATCAGGGTAGGCTTGTCGAATCAGGTTTAGTTTGACATTTTTTTCGCCATAGAGTGCTACAGGGTCAATGCCGTCAATGGTTAGAATTATTTCACTCAATAGAATATATTTTTTTAAATTTTAAATTAGAAATCGTCTCAGTTACTTTCCTTTCGACGGATATTGGAAGTTTTCGGCCAGACTGCGTACATTTGTCGAGGATATACCGTTTGGTAGCTTAACACAAAGGTAAATTTAACTTAAATTTTATTGCGTTGCGACCCATCGTGTGTATAATTTCATAAAATTTTTATTAGTATGGCAATTGTTACATTTATATCAGATTTTGGTGCAACGGACTATTACAGCGCCGTTATCAAAGGAGTATTACTGTCCGAAGACCCACAACTCAACCTGATTGATATTAGCCATAACATTAAGACTTATGATATAGTTCAGGGTGCTTTCGTTCTCAAAAATGCTTACCGACACTTTCCTGCCGGTACGATTCATTTGGTAAGTGTGAACAATTTTTATGCACCAAACCATTGTTTTTTAGCGATTCGCTATGATGATCATTACTTTATTGGTCCTGATAACGGTTTGTTTGCATTGGCCTTTGACAAAGATCAGCTGACTAGTGTTTACGAACTTGCTTACCATGCTAATGCTGAAAACCCACTTGGAGAGGTCTTCGCCAAAGGAGTCCGCCATATTTTGAGTGAAATGCCGTTTAATGAAATCGGTATTCCCATCGAAACAATTGAAGAAAGAATCAGTATCCAGCCGGTCACCACGGTTGATCGAATTCGTGGCGCAATTATTCACGTAGATAATTATGAAAACGCGATCACTAATATCAGTGGTGACCTTTTGGAAAAAGTAGGCAAAGGCAGACCATTTAAAATATATTTTAAACGACATGAACCATTGACGGAGATTAAACAAAATTATGCGGAGGTGCCCGTGGGCGAAATACTCTGCTTGATTAATTCTGCTAACTATCTGGAGATTGCCATCAATCTTGGAAAGGCTTCCAGTATGCTGGGAATGGGAATCGACGAACATGTTCAAATAGATTTTCAAAATGATTAAGCGCATTGTCCGAATGACCTTTAAGCCCGAAGAACTGGCAGATTTTTTTGCCATGTTTGAGCGGAAAAAGCAAGCGATCCGAAATTTTCCCGGATGCCACTATCTGGAAGTCTTTCAGGATAAAGCGCAGCCTAATATTGTTTTTACCTATAGTTTTTGGACCGACGAGACCGCGTTAAATAATTACCGTCATTCCGAATTGTTTATAGCTACTTGGGCGGAAACCAAAGCCCGTTTTGCTGAAAAACCGTTAGCGCATACACTTCTCATGTACGATATTGTCCGACCTTAATTAGATGATCTTCTACTATCTTGTTTGACGAATAATCTTTTAATTCGCACGAATACTATCTTTTGATACACCAATCTCAAAGAATCGCCAGCTAATAGGCGAAATAAATTTAAATTTGTACCCATGAGTTTTATAAAATTAGACGAATATAAAATCCATCTTGGATATTTTGGAGAGGATCTTCGCGATTATCTAGATAAGGGAAACTATAATCAGGTATTTATCATCGTAGATGAGCATACTCGTGTGGATTGTTTGCCCTTTCTGAAAGTAGAAATGGGTTCCGTTTCTACTAAGATAATCGAAATTCAATCTGGCGAAACCAATAAAACCATTACTACCTGTACTCAAATCTGGCAAAAAATGATGGAGCGGGGAGGTGGACGCAGAGATCTGACGATTAATCTAGGGGGAGGCGTGATTGGAGATATGGGAGGATTTTGTGCCAGTACTTTTAAGCGAGGTATGGATTTTATACAGATGCCAACGACCCTTTTATCGCAAGTTGATGCGTCGGTAGGTGGAAAATTAGGAATTGACTTTGCAGAAATAAAAAATAGTATTGGGTTGTTTAAAAATCCGCTGGCGGTAATGGTTTGGCCGGAATTTTTAAAGACGCTTTCGCCCCGTGAACTGCGTAGTGGATTTGCGGAGGTGATCAAACATAGCTTGATTGCGAGTGCAGCACAATGGACCGAGCTAAGACAAATAGAAAAGATGGAGGTTGTTCACGCCATAAAATTTTTAGAAAAATCCATTCTAATTAAAAAAAATATCGTAGAAGCGGACCCTTTTGAGTCCGGATTACGTAAAGTGCTCAACTTCGGTCATACCATCGGCCACGCGCTGGAGAGCAATGCCCTGAACTCTGATGAGCCGCTTTTGCACGGGGAGGCCATTGCCGCCGGAATGATTTGTGAGAGTTATCTAAGCTTGAAAAAAGGATTATTGCCTCAGGATTTGGATCAGATTACCCAGTTTTTATTAAAACAATACGGTAAATGTGAATTTGGAACAGATAGCTATTCAAGGTTGCTGGCCTTAATGCAACAGGATAAAAAAAATGACACAACAGAAATTAACTTTACCATGCTAAAATCGCCAGGAGAGGCGTTATTTAATCAGATTGCTAGTGAGGAAGAGATTATTGCGAGCTTGGACTATTATCGGCAACAATAGGCTTTTGAACAACTTCTTTACCCTTATTTTATCAATATCCTCTCTACGAAGCGTATATTTGTAAAAATAAGGAGGTTGCGTTCTAAAGGCATTCTTCTCATACCATTGGAGAAAACACAAAATTGAATCAATATGGATCAGCCAAATAACAATGCGGATAGTGGAAATTCGATTCGTCAGCAACGTTATCCGAAATACCGGAAAATCGTAAAGTTGATGTGGGGAGCGACCATTCTGGGAATACTAGGAGTAATCTTATTATTTGTCATTCTTTCTTTTCAGGATTTGCCTACTTTCGAAGAGCTGGAAAACCCCAATAGTAATTTTGCTTCCGAAGTATATGCAGCTGATGGAGAAGTCCTAGGACGCTACTATGTAGAAAATCGTATTCCAGTTGATTTCGATCAATTATCTCCCTATTTAGTAAAAGCACTGGTCGCTACAGAAGATGAACGTTATTACAATCATTCTGGAATTGACTTTGAAGCCCTTTCCCGGGTAATTGTACGTACCGGACTGATGGGGCAACGAAATGCGGGTGGTGGTAGTACGATTACTCAGCAATTGGCTAAACTACTTTACTCTAACCGGAATTTTGCCGGCATGAATTTTATTGAAAAAATATTTGCTTTAGGAACACAAAAGTTTAAAGAATGGATTACTGCTGTTAAACTTGAACGTAGTTATACCAAAGAAGAGATCATGGCGATGTATCTCAATAAGTTTAGTTTTACGAATGGTGCTTACGGAATAAAAGCCGCTTCCGAAATTTATTTTGGAACCAGTCAGGATTCTTTACGGATAGAAGAGGCCGCGACGCTGGTAGGAATGTTAAAAAATCCATCCCTTTATAATCCTATCCAACGACCGGATATCACGACTAAGCGTAGAGAAGTTGTACTGAAGCAAATGCAAAAAGCTGGTCACCTTTCCCAAGAAGATTATAATACCTTACGGGTCCTACCCCTTGATATGACCAATTTTCGTCGAAAAACACACGCAGATGGTCCCGCCCCTTACTTTAGAATGGAACTTAGAAAAGAGCTAAGCCGAATTCTAAACCGTCCTGAAAATTTGAAAACCAACGGAGAAACTTACGATATATACCGGGATGGGTTAAAAATTTATACGACTATTGATCCAAAGATCCAAGCACACGCAGAAGCGGCCATGTATAAGCACATGGAAAAGCTGCAAAGAACCTTTGATCGGCACTGGAAAGGGAAAGATCCCTGGACGTACGAAGACAGCGATACCGAGATGGAACCCGAAGAAATGGAACAAGATCTGGCTACTCGTGCGAGGTCACTCCAAAGAAGTATCAGGGAGTCGGATCGTTATCAGCGATTACGCGGTGAAATCCTGGAGCCTGCCATCAAGAATGCGGCAAAGAAATTAGATGGATTTGAACTGAGAGATCACGATATCGACCGGATGATTCAAGAAGAACGGGAAAAGGGAACGATTGCCAAGCTGGTTTCCCGAAAATTGGTTGGAAGCCCACTAGCTGCCAAATATAAAAAATTGATGAAGTCGGAAGAATGGAAAGAAGTGAAAGCGAAATTCATTGCTTTGCGAAAAGCAGCTACTGATAGTTTTAGTACGCCAGCTAAAATGCGGGTGTTTGCTTATAATAACCAAATGGAGAAAGACACGACGATGACGCCTCTGGATTCTATCAAGTATCATCAAATGTTTTTACAATTGGGTTCTATTGCTGTAGATCCTAAAACGGGATACGTGAAAGCATGGGTAGGTGGGATTAATCATAAATATTTCCAGTTTGATCACGTGACTTCCGAGCGTCAGGTAGGCTCTACCTTTAAGCCTTTTATTTATGCCACGGCCATTGCTCAGCAGTCGGTCTCTCCTTGTATGCAAGTTTATGATTTGCCTTATACGATCCATGCGGGAGAAGGGAATTTTCACCTAAAAGAAGATTGGACGCCTAATAACGCTAATGGAGAATACAGTGGTGCTCCTTATACTTTATTTAAAGGATTACAACACTCAAAAAATACGATTTCTGTTTATTTGATGAAGCAGCTGGGCGACGCAGAACCGGTCAGAGACTTGGTAGATAATATGGGGTTATCGAAAGATGCAAAGCGTAGTAACGGAACGTACGTTGTACCACATGCGCCTTCGATTTGTTTAGGTTCTTGTGAATTAACCGTACAGGAACTGGCTGGTGCGTACACTACGTTTGCCAATGATGGAATTTATAATAAGCCAGTTTTTATTAATAGAATCGAAGATAGTCACGGCCATATTATTTACGAAGAAATTCAAGAAGAGCGTAGAGCCTTAAATCCCAATGCTAACTATGTAATGGTAAATATGATGAAGAGTGTAATGAATCAAGGATTGCCTGGTTTTGGAAATATAAAAAGTGAGGTAGGCGGAAAAACTGGAACGACTAATAATTATGTAGATGGTTGGTTTGTAGGCTTAACACCTGATCTGGTTGTAACTACCTGGGTGGGAGGAGATAACCGTTGGGTCAGATTCCGGAGCCTAAACTTAGGGATCGGTGCCAAGATGGCGCGTCCTTTCTTTGCTAAATTATTGCGTAGTCTCGAAGAAGATGAAACGATTGACTATGATGTCAAAGCTCGTTTTGCCGAGCCAACCGGAGACCTCGGAATCGTGATTGATTGTGAACAATACGATTATAATGGAGAAAGCCCACTCAACTTTGATGATATGGAGCCAATACAAGAAAACGAAAGCTTTGGTGATGATGATTTTTTTGGTGACGAAAGCCCCGAACTTAGCGACACGACTAAAAACAAACAAATAGCCGAAGAAAATGAAGAATTTGGGGAAGAGTTTTAAATATAAAATATCCAACCAACTTACAAAACAAAGACCCTTGATGTTGAGAAAATTGCTGCCTGGCTTAGTGCTATTGGGAATATTATTAATGATTACCCTTACGCAATGCGTACCTGCTAACAAAGAAATCCTGACGGATGTTAATTTGGATTTTAAAGATCCGACTTATCGACAATTATATGGTTATCAAGATCAACTGTTAACGGATAGCATCCTGCCTTTTTTTTACGATCGGGACCCAAGTTACCGTTACGCGGCAGCTCTTGCTTTTGCATCCAATAAAGATCCATTGGTAATTGACTCACTCATTCAATTGTTAGATGATGAAGTACAGGAAGTAAAAGGAGCAGCAGCGTACGCTCTGGGACAAATCGGCAGGGAGAAATCTGGCCCAGCCCTCGTAAAAGCGTTTGCCTCCGATACCTTGGCGACTTCTCAGAAGTTCAAAAAAATCGCATTGGAAGCTATCGGGAAATCTGCGTCAGGTGAATATCTTGATAATATTAGTAGTGTAAAAAGTTATTTTCGCAGTGATACCATGCTTTTGGAGGGCCAAGCTTACGCCATCTATCGTTACGCACAGCGAGGAATTACCTCTCCTATCGGTACTCAACGTATGGTGGATTTACTTACAAAAAAAGGATATCCCGAATCGGTACGCTTGATTGCTGCCAATTATCTTTATCGGACCAGAGATATAAAGATCGATACTTTTGCCGGGAAATTTTATCAGGTAGCACAACGGGAAAACAACCCACAGATATTACAAGCCTTAGCCATTGCTATTGGAAAGACCAAGAAACCTGTTGGTTTGGAGGCACTTAAATATCTTTACGGAAAATCGGATGACTTCCGGGTACGGGTTAATGTCATTCGAGCTATGGGGAATTATGAATATGAAGAAGTGAAGGACTTGATACTTGATGCACTAAAAAGTGATAATCAACATATCGCTCAAGCGGCGAGTCAATTTTTTGTTGATTATGGAAATGCACGGAATGCTACCCTCTATTTTAATACCGCTAGAAATACAGAAAACCTCCCGTGGCAAGTTCGTAATAATTTATTGCGAGCGGCGAATCGGTATGTGCCAAAATATTTTGTCAACAGGACAAATAATATCAATGCAGAAATAAAAACTAAATTTGAGGCACCCAACGATAATCTTTACGAAAAGGCCGGATTACTAAAAGCATTATCAGAATACGGCTGGAACTATAAATATATTTATCAAAAAGGATATCAGTCGGAGCAGACGATCATCCGCTCAGCAAGTGTTGATGCATTGGCAGAGATTGCGATGAAACCCAGCTTCGATAATTATTTTGGTGGAAGCGCTCGTCGGGTAAAAAAAGAATTAGCAGACTATTTTCAGGAAGCGATTGAAAAAGGAGATATTGCCATGATCGCCTACGCAGCAACGGTATTACGGATGCCTTCATTAAACTTTAAGGCAGTGGTGGATAGTATTGATTTTATGACTACCGCCATGAGTAAACTGGAATTACCAAAGGAAATTGAAATAAAATATGAACTGCAGAAAACCGTCGATTACTTTAATGATGTTACGGCACCTGCCAACCTCCCTCCTCGTTATAACCACCCCATCGACTGGGATTTGATTGATGGAATTAATCCGGATGCAGAAGCAAAAATATTTACCTCTAAGGGGGAAATTACTTTGTCGCTGATGTTGCAGCACGCCCCGGGAACAGTGGCCAATTTTGTGCAGTTGGCGCGTAATAATTTTTATGACAACAAAAATTTTCACCGGGTAATTTCTAACTTTGTCGTCCAAGGTGGTTGCCCGCGTGGAGACGGATATGGAGGACTGGACTACACGATTCGATCCGAATTAGGGATGACTTATTACGATGATGCCGGATACGTGGGTATGGCTTCTGCTGGAAATCATACTGAATGTACCCAATGGTTTATTACCCATTCTCCTACGCCACATTTGGATGGTAACTATACTATTTTTGCAAAAGTAAAATCAGGAATGGATGTCGTTAATCAATTGCAAATAGGAGATCGAATTACAGATATTAAAATTCAAAATTAAATAAGTTCTACACCGTCCGCATTCTTTTATCAAATTACACCAACTATATAAAATGAAGAATACACCACTGACCACGATTCACGAGAGCCTGGGTGCAAAAATGGCGAGTTTTGCTGGTTATAATATGCCTATCTCTTATCAGGGAATCAAAGATGAGCACGCGGCTGTGCGACAGAAAGTAGGAATTTTTGATGTATCGCACATGGGAGAATTTATCGTTCGGGGCAAAGAGGCATTGGATTTATTGCAACTCGTTACTTCAAATGACGTTAGCAAGCTCAATATAGGCGACGCACAATATTCTTGTTTGCCCAACAAAAATGGTGGAATCGTTGATGATTTGTTAGTATACCGACTGACGGAAGATAATTGTTCCGAAGGCGAGCAGGCTTATATGCTGGTGGTGAATGCATCTAATATTGAAAAAGACTGGAACTGGATTGCGGAGCAAAATAGTTTTGATGCGAAAATGATTAATATATCGGACCATACCGGCCTTCTCGCCGTACAAGGTCCGCAGGCAATTGCGCTATTACAACCACTAACGAAAATAGACTTGAGCAGTCTTTCTTACTATACTTTTACCAAGGGAACACTGGCCGGGTTAGACAACGTCTTGATTTCTGCTACGGGATATACTGGTGCAGGTGGATTTGAATTATATATCAATAGCGATCAGCTGTTGGTTCTATGGGAAGCTTTATTCACCAATCCGGTTGTAGAAGTAGCACCCATTGGATTGGGTGCACGGGACACCCTACGACTCGAAATGGGATACTGTCTCTACGGCAATGATATTAATGATACGACTTCTCCCATCGAAGCTGGTTTGGGCTGGATTACCAAAACCAAAAAAGATTATTTCAATTCGATTGATATTTTCCGGGCACAACGAGCGGAAGGGATTGATCAAAAGTTGGTGGGATTTACTTTATCTGACCGAAGAGTGCCCCGCCACGGATACCAAATCGAAGATGAAGCAGGAAACCTGATTGGTGAAGTAACTTCTGGAACCCAGTCTCCGTCACTAGATATTCCTATAGGAATGGGATATGTGAAAAAAGGCTTTGATCAAGTGGGTACAACGGTAATAATTGTGGTGGGTAAAAAGCGACTTCCTGCCGTGGTAACCAAGCTCCCTTTTTACAAGGTTAATTGAGCATGAAGCCTGCCTGACCGGACCAGCAGACACAGATGTTGTTTAAGTGAACTACCCCGACCCAAGGGTACGGGGCATCAAAATCATCCCAAAAGGGAGTTTTGATTTTTCAGCGTTTCATCGCAATCTGCATCCTGTAAAGAATGACTTACAATCGCTCCACGCTTGTTTTCTACCGTCCCGG
>CALLPK010000046.1 GCA_938015415.1 uncultured Saprospiraceae bacterium | reverse complement strand
GCCTTTCGGTATCCCACGCAGTACGCAGTTTACTTTTATCCGGAATTTGCCAGTATGATGAAAAAGATCGGCAGCACTAAAATTCCAGAACCCTTTGAAATGGAACGCTTTTTTAAAATCACCAAAACGCTCACGACTTTTTTACACAAAGATACCGAACTAATGACAGCTCATCAGAAAACGCTGGACGCTCCGCTCCTCTACCGGGAAGAATCGATGTTGTTGGTGACGGACTTTTATCGCTACGTTGGCTTGGTCGGGTAGCATCTTCCAAACTGCATCAAATTGTCTTTTTAAAAGCCACCGTTTTTCTTAAACGTTCGTACGTTCGCTTTGCCTCCAGATGATCAAGCGTCTGTTGCCCATCCGAAAAAGCTTTTTCCGGATAAGCGTGTACTTCCATAATGACCGCATCGGCTCCTGCCATAACGCCCGCCAACGCCACGGGCTCGACAAAACGTCGCACGCCAATTCCGTGGGAAGGATCGATGACGACGGGTAGATGTGTTTTTTCTTTTAGAATGGGAATAGCATTAATATCAAGGGTGTTTCGGTAAGCTTTTTCGTACGTTCTAATGCCTCGTTCGCAAAGCATAATTCGCTCATTGCCATTGGAAAAAATATACTCAGCGGCCTGTAATAATTCCTCGATCGTTCCGGAGATACCGCGCTTCAGGAGAATGGGTTTATCTACTTTTCCCAACGCATCTAACAGATTAAAATTTTGGGAATTTCGCGCACCCACCTGAAAGATATCTACGTAGTCGTACATGGGTTCAATCTGATCAGTCATCATCACTTCGGTCACAATCTTGATACCTGCAGCACTACATTTTTGGTAAAACAATTTAAGACCTTCGATGCCTAAGCCCCGAAATGAATAGGGAGAACTACGGGGTTTGTAAACACCGCCCCGCATGATTTTGATATTATTGGCGACCAAATGGGCAACGGTTCTTTCGATCTGCTCTTCCGATTCAATCGAACAGGGCCCGGCCATAATTTGAAAATCTCCGGCACCAATTTTCACACCGTCTCCCAAATCTATGGCGGTATCTTTGGTTTTCCATTTTCGGGAAACGAGTTTGTAAGCATCGCTGACTCGGTGAATGTCCAGAATTCCTGGGAGGGTTCCAATCGCCCGGATATCAAAGGCTCTTTTCCCAATGCCGATCATGTATCTTCCGTACTGGGTTTCAACTTGATTGGTGGTATAGCTGATGTCGGAGAGTTTGTCTTCGAGTTGGGTAAGTTGATCGGAAGTTATATTTTTCTCTAGTTGGATTATCATGTTATTTTTGTTTCGAGCTATTTGGAGATATAGTTTTTAGTTTAGAAAAAGTTTTTCATTAATTATTCCGAATACCTTTTACGAAGGTTTTGATCGTTTTATCCAAATCCTCTTTTCCATTTTCGAGCGCGCGGATAAAGGCGCTGCCGATAATGGCTCCATCCGCGTATTTACAGGCGGTGGAAAAACTCTGGTGATCTGAAATTCCGAATCCAATCATGCGGGGCAATCTAAGGTTCATATTTTCAATTCGCTCAAAATAAGCGAGTTGTTCGGGAGAAATTTCTTTACTATTCCCGGTGATGGCAGCGCTGGAAACGACGTAGATAAAACCTTTGCTAAGCTGATCAATTTTTCTGATTCGTTCCTCGCTCGTTTGTGGGGTGATCAAAAAAATGGGAGCCAAATCATATTTTTTAAATAAGTCCTGATATTCCGCTTCGTAGACCGACAAAGGTAAGTCGGGTAGAATCAATCCATCCACGCCTACTTCCTGACAACGTGCCAGAAAGACTTCTTCCCCAAACTGCATTACCTGATTAAAATAGCCCATCAAGACCAACGGGGTATCTACCTGATTCCGTATTTTTTTTAATTGAGAAAACAAAATAGCTACACTCATTCCATTTTCTAAGGCCTGCATTCCGCTCTGCTGAATGGTCGGTCCGTCGGCCATCGGATCGGAATAAGGCATCCCCACTTCAATCACATCTACGCCATTTTCAGACAGGCTACGAATAATCGTTTCCGTATCGTCAAGCGCCGGAAATCCTGCGGTGAAGTATACGTTGAGCAGGTTTTTATTTTTATTGTTGAAAGTATTTTCTAAACGGGACATGGTTTTTTTGTTGTTTATTTGTTTATTTAAAAAAATTTCCAGACATGATCGTGGGCATTATTAATTTTTCATTAAAAAATTATTCATTAAACTCCTCAAAATGTTTGATGTACGTATCCAAATCTTTATCTCCACGACCAGATAGATTGATCACAATCACATCCGATTTTTGGTAAGCAATTTTTTCCAGCGCGGCAAAAGCGTGCGCGGTTTCCAGCGCCGGAATAATTCCTTCTCTTTTTGATAAATCGTAGGCTGCAGCAAGGGCTTCCCGATCCGTAATATGAACGGCCTCCGCTCTACCCGACTGGATCAGGTGTGCGTGCATCGGACCTATACCCGGATAATCCAAACCGGCAGAAATAGAATAAGGTTCGATAATCTGACCGTCGGGTGTTTGCATCAGCAGGGTACGGCTGCCGTGGATAATTCCTTCGGTACCTAGAACGGAAGTGGCCGCTGATTCACCACTATCCACGCCCAGACCAGACGCTTCGACCGCGATGAGGCGAACGTTATCTTCGTTTAAATAATGATAAAAAGCTCCCGCGGCGTTACTTCCTCCGCCGACACAGGCAATGATCAGATCAGGATTGGATTTTCCCGTGGCCGCCTCAAGTTGCCATTTTATTTCTTCGCTAATCACTGATTGAAAACGGGCCACCATATCCGGATACGGGTGTGGTCCGACCACCGAACCAATAATATAGTGGGTATCTTCCGGATTGTTGATCCAGTCCCGGATCGCTTCGTTAGTGGCGTCTTTAAGCGTCTGGCTTCCGCTGGTGGCGGGGCGTACTTCCGCGCCGAGCATTTTCATCCGCGAGACGTTGGGTTGCTGTCGTTCGATATCGACCGCGCCCATGTACACAACGCAGGGCAGCCCCATCAATGCACAGACGGTGGCGGTCGCTACTCCGTGCTGGCCCGCTCCGGTTTCGGCAATAATCCGTTTTTTCCCCAACCGTTGAGCGAGTAGAATTTGACCGATGGTATTGTTCACTTTATGTGCACCGGTGTGGCAAAGATCTTCCCGTTTAAGGTAGATATTGGTTTCATATTTTTCGGACAAACGCTCGGCCAGGAATAAAGGTGTTGGTCGGCCTACATAATCGCGAAGCAACTGCCGAAACTGTTTCTGAAAAGCTTCGTCCTTAATCATTTCGACGTAAGTCTTCCGAATTTCCTCCACGTTGGGATGTAACATTTCCGGGATGAAAGCACCTCCGAAACGACCGTAATATCCTTCTTCAGAAATAGAAATCATGTTTTTTCTTTGAAAATTATTATTTAAAAATTGGATAGGTAAATTTCAATGAAAGAAGGTGTAAAATCGAAAGATGCATTCGATTAACCATCAATATTGATTTTCCTACCCCCAATCTCCTACTCGTTCGGTATTTAAGTCATTAATAAAATCACTGATCACCTGAACATTTTTATATCCTGGTTCAATTTCAAAACCACTATTTAAATCAATGGCTTTTAACATTGGATAGTCTAGTTTTTTTATTTTTCCTGCGTGCTCAGGCTGGATACCCCCACTCAGAAAAAAAGGCGTTTTGCCCCGGTATCTTTTTAAGATACGCCATTCAAAAACGACTCCGTTACCACCCCTTTTTTTTCCTTTTGTGTCAAATAGAAAAAAATCGCAATAATATTGAAAAGCTTCGGTTTGCGTAAAAATAAAATCTTCATCTACCGAAAATGCTTTAATTATTTTAATGCCTTTACCTTTTAATTTAGAACAATAAAAGACGTTTTCGTCACCATGCAACTGTACGTAATCAAGTTGATAAGTTTTCACTGTTTCAAGAATAAACTCAATTTTAGCATTTACAAATACACCTACTTTTTTGACGGTTTTAGAGTGTAATTTATCAAACCCCGTAAATGCTTCAGGTGGTAAATCCATGTTACGGGGAGAGTTTTCGTAGAAGATAAATCCTACGTAGTGCACGCCTAATTGAAGTACCGATTCCACGTTGGTGGGGATTTTAAGACCACATACCTTGATTTCCATAATTAAGAATTTTGGAGTTGATAAACCTGGTGAATTAATTCGCTGCACGCTCTTCCAGGGTCTGCATTTTTCATAAATTGTTCTCCGATCAAAAAACCGTCGAAACCTGCGTCCAGTAAGGTAACAATATCTTCCGCCGTTCGGATGCCACTTTCCGAGATTTTAATTTGCCCCGCAGGAATCTGTGACGCTATTCTGACCGAATTTTGAATATCGGTTTTAAAAACCCGTAAATCCCGATTATTTACTCCTAAAACATCAATATGGGGATTAAGTTTTTCCAGACCGTTCGTATCGTGAATTTCCATAAGTACCTCAAGTCCCAAGCCGTTGGCCGTTGCCGCAAGGTTTTTTAATTGTTCTTTATTTAAACATTCCGCAATTAATAGCACTGCATCCGCTCCGGCACTCTTTGCTTCCAATAATTGATATTCATCAATAATAAAATCTTTCCGGAGAATTGGACAATAATTATATTTCCGGGCTTCGGTTAAGTCCGCCAAACTACCGCCAAAAAAGTCGGAATCCGTTAGAATAGACAAAGCAGACGCTCCTGCCTGCATATACTCAATGGACACCTTTTCCACTTTCGCGTATAAATTGATCGTTGGCTTGGACGGTGATTTTCTTTTAAACTCTGCAATAACCCCAAGTTTATCCGGTCGAGTCAAGTACTTTTTTAAGGATACTACGGGGGTGTTGAAATAGATGGTTTTCTCTAATAAAGAAATTGGATATAGCGACTTACGTTCAGCTACTTCCTTTTTTTTATGATGGACTATTTTTTCGAGGATATTCATTTTATGTTGAGTTGTTGAGTTGTTGAAACGCTTCGCTTGTTGAATCGTTGAATCGTAATTTAATTTTAATTTTTCATTCATTCGTTAAGTTCGTAGTTTAAGCGGTTATTGAGGTTAGAATATGGTACGCATTTCCACTGGTTAAAGATTCGCGGGCCTTGGCGACACAGTCGAGTAAGCTCCAATCGGGTTCGAAAGATTGGATGGCCATTCCGGCGTTGGCGAGCACGACGTCTCTTTGCGCGGCAGTTCCTTTATTCTCCAGGACATTGGTAAATATTCTGGCGGCTTCGGGTACGGTATCGCCACCGAATAATTCTGCTGGTTTTAAAGGTGCGAATCCAAAACTTTCTGGTAAAAATATTTTTTCACTCCCACGGGTACGAATACTCGT
Organism: uncultured Saprospiraceae bacterium; assembly: GCA_938015415.1. GTDB lineage: Bacteria > Bacteroidota > Bacteroidia > Chitinophagales > Saprospiraceae > JALZUU01. The sequence continues at coordinate 17,529 of CALLPK010000046.1, read as the reverse complement.
TGGCCCCGTTAAAGAAATTTCATCGTACCCATCAAGGGCATAAACAACCGAAAAACTTCTCGATTCATTTTGTAAAATATATTGGTATAAACGGGATAATTCCTGATTATACACGCCCAGTAAATTATGTTGTGGCTGAATGGGATTGACCAACGGTCCGAGCATATTAAAAAAGGTTTTGATCCCCAATTGCCGACGGACCGGCGCGACGGTTTTCATAGCCGGATGAAAAAACGGAGCGTGTAAAAAACAGAGATTACTTGTTTCCAGTTGCTTCCGTAAAATACCCGCATCGTTCGTAAATTCGTACCCCAAATATTTTAATACATCCGAAGAACCACAAGCGGAAGACACACCGTAGTTGCCATGTTTAGTTACTTTATACCCTGCGCCCGCCACTACAAAAGCCGACAGCGTAGATACATTAAAGGTATTCTTACCATCCCCACCCGTCCCCACGATATCGATGGTATCGGTTGTCCCCAAGTCAACTTTTACACAAAGTTCTAAAAGGGCATCCCGAAATCCGGCTAATTCTTCCTGGGTGATGGGGCGCATCCGGAAAACGGTCAAAAAAGAAGCGATGCACACCTCGTTATATTTCTCTTCGGCAATTTCTTTTAGAATATCGCTGGCTTCGGTTCGGGACAGTTTTTCGTGTTCCAGTAATTTATTCAGGATCTGTTTCATTAATAATTATTTGAATATTTCACAAATTGTCAGAATCGTTTTAAAGCCTGTTGGCTATTGCCTCGTTGGCCAGTTAGCTTCCCTTTAACGTAAAATCTATTAGTGTAAAATTTTATCTAATGCAAATAACTGCTCCAAAGAACAGCAAACTTATCATATACTGGCATTATTTCCGGTTTTTATGATAACCGCTTCCGGTTCAAATTTCAGGGAAACACCAGCGGATTTCAGAAAGTTAGCCAGCATTTTTTTTCCATAAGGGGTCATCACAGATTCGGGATGAAACTGCACGCCATAGATCGGAAATTTGCGATGTTGCATCGCCATAATACTGCCGTCTTCGGCGGTTGCCGTGACCATCAATTCTGTGGGTAATTCCTCCGGTTGTACAACCCAGGAATGATAACGTCCGGCCATAAAAGGGCTGGGAATATCCGCAAATAATACGCTGTCTGACTTCGTAATATCGACGGGTGTTTCCAGACCATGGTAGACACGCGTCAGATTATGAAGGTTTCCACCAAAGGCTTCGCCGATGGCCTGATGTCCCAGGCAAACGCCGAGGATGGGTTTTTCACCCCCATACTTTTTGAGCAGGTCCGGCATGATCCCGGCATCGGCAGGTAAACCGGGTCCGGGGGAAAGGATGATGACGTCGTATTCTGCTACGGCTTCCAGCGTAATTTGGTCATTTCTAAAAACGGAGACAGTGGCGTCGGCGATTTCGAGGACGTAGTGGACCAGATTGTAGGTAAAGGAATCGTAATTATCGAGGACCAGGATTTTCATAAATTTCTTTTTTAGCTTGTTGGTTTCCCTGTAACGTGATTTAATTTGGAGGGATTGTAGTTATAAAATACTGTTTTTTTCATCTTTCTTTTTTTGCTTTGCTACCTTCTAACTTTGGTTTCATGTTTACCAAACTTCAGGCAAATTCTCTTAAGTAATCTAATTTTTTCTACAAAGTTTAGTAAACAATCAAGTGATCTTCTCAGCTTCCAACAGTGCTTTTTTCAGCGCACCTAATTTATTGTTGACTTCCTGCAGTTCTTTTTCTTCCTGGCTATCTACCACGATACCAGCGCCGGCCTGACTGTAAAGTACGTTGTTTTTGCTCATGAAAGAGCGGATCAAAATCGCTTGATTCATATTTCCATTAAAATCAATAAATCCAATAGCGCCGCCGTAGAAACTACGGTTTTGATTCTCATACTGATTGATCAATTGTAGTGCTTTATACTTGGGAGCGCCCGATAAAGTTCCAGCAGGAAAGGTATCTCCAAAGATACGAATCGGGTTTGCGTCAGCGGATAATTGGCCTTCCACGGTGGAGACCAGATGAATCACGTGACTAAAAAAAACGATCTCTTTCAGTTGTTTGACGGTCACATCGGTACAATGACGACTGAGGTCATTGCGGGCCAGATCAACGAGCATGATGTGTTCTGCATTTTCTTTGGGATCAGCGGCCAGTTCTTTGGCACCGGTTTGATCGGTCAGCAAATCACCGGAGCGACGGTAGGTTCCAGCGATGGGATTGACGCGGGCAGTTCGTCCTTTGATGACCATTTGGGATTCGGGGGAAGAACCAAAAATTTTATAATCACCGTAATCAAAATAAAAGAGGTATGGCGATGGATTAATGGAGCGCAGTACGCGATAGACGTTGAATTCATCGCCAGAAAAATCTTGCGTAAACTGCCGGGAGAAAACGATCTGAAAGACGTCTCCGATTTGGCAATGATGTTTACCTGCGGTGACCAGTTTTTTAAATTCTTCGTCGGTGAGGTTACTCCCCTCTTTCCCGATCGTTTTGAAAGGATAAGTTCCGGCGACAGCTTGGTTTTTAATTCGTTTCAACAGTTGCTCCATTTGAGAACCTTCTCCGTCGGGAATATTTTCGATGACGGTTAATTCGTCGTTAAAATGATTAATGCTGATCACGAAGCGGTAGAAAGAATAGCGGACGAGCGGGGTTTCTAACTTATACTTTTCCGGATCAAAATCAAGGGTATCAAAATATTGTACCGCATCAAAATTCGTATGACCAAAAACACCATTAAAGCCTTCGTATCCCGTGGAAGATTGACAATCGAAGTTGTCGATAAACCCTTTTAGGGCGTCGGCGAGGGCGTGGTGGCCTTTTAAGGTTTGCCGGATCGTGTCAGCATTGGGATATCGGATTAATGCTTCTCCTTTTTCTACTTTAAAATCTGCGAGTGCGTCCAGACCGATGAAGGAAGAGCATTCTTCACGGGAGCGGAAGTTGTTACTTTCCAGCAAGACGGGTTGCTGGTAGTGGTCCCGGAGTTTGAGGTAGAGGCTGACGGGGGTCATCAAGTCGCTGAGGATCGTCCGGTGAATCGTATTTATTCTTATCATTTAAGGCTATTATAAACAGTTTTACGGTTAATTATTCAATTTGGCTATTTCCCCAAATACAAAACAGGCTTGTCGAGTGAACGACAAGCCTGTTTTGATTAAAATGATATTAATTACCAACAAGATATAGCGTTTACTCGAACCTGCGTTCAGTAAAATGCCACCATGTCTGAATTGTAATTACGTTTTTCATTGGGGCAAATATAAGTGGGTTATTGTTATAATGCAAATGATTTTTGATTTTTTGATTGGTAAATGTGTGGATATGTGGATAGGCGGATTGCAGGCAGAACAACGGTGGGAATTATTTTCTAAAAATTCGTTATCGCTTCTTTCTATTTATAAAATCTTCGAATGCGTTATAATTGTCCATAAAAAAATCAAATTTTGTGGCGATATCGGTATCGTTCATCTCAAGAATAGTTTTTGCCAAACCTATTTGTCCATTTACCGCCGCAATTGCGGCGGTGGCGATAGAAGCAAATTCTATATCCCACTCTTTTTCCTGATTTAAGTATATTAACTGAGTTACTACTTTAATTTCTTTTATCCGTACTTTGTCTTTAGTTCTTTCTAATTCTTTCAGTAGAATTGATGCGTCGTATCTCATTCGATAACCACCATTTAATGACTTCCATTCTTTATCGTTTAGGTCAAGCATTCCTTTGAATTTAAAAACTGATTTTTCTCATAAACGGATGGTTTACATTCAATAATGAAAATTCGATATTCAAAATTGAGATTCCGCCATCCCCAAAACTGCCAATCTCCTTTTCGGCGCGCGCTCCAGCACCTTTTCAAATTGCGCGGCAGCCTCCTCCTTGCGACCCTGTGCCACCAGCCATTCTCCGTATAATTCAAAAGAAGGCTTTACGATGTTAGGAGGGCCGTAGGTGTAAGCCACTTCGTTTTCCGTTTCGGTAGCTTTTTGCATCCATTTTTCTGCGGTGGTCTCATCTTTATTTAGCAAGGCCCACGAGGCCTGTAGTTCGTACGCGAGGACTTTGATACTATTCACCTCATCCACGGACGGTGGTTGTGCGTACCTCGATACGCCGCTGCACATTGCCGGAGTACCAATTACCATCTTTGCCGCTGCCTTTGATCCCATTTGATTCAATTCGGCGATGGCGGCTGTCAATTCTTTCTTTTTTCCATTGTGATATCCGGTCATTCCTTCGGTAAAAACCTGAACGCCTTTGGTGAGTAAATTAATCTTCTCCAGGTTGACAGTATCTTGCGCAATGGGATCGGTCCAGTCTCCGGACTCGGTCAGGTAATCGGCTTTCATCATGATGTAATGAGCACGGGCTTTGCTGGAAGGTTTTTCGGCGCAGTATTTTTTCATATCGTAGACCAGTTTTTTGGCTTTCTCAAATTCACCTTTTTGCAAATAACCGTACATCAGCCATTTAAAAGCGTGATAGCCACGAGCGTCGTTGTCGAGTTCCTTTTTTTTCATTCGTGCTACGCTGGCCTCATAACTTGCAATGTTACTGTTGATTACTTCGTCCCACATACCAAGGGCCACAAAAATATGGGAGGGCATGTGCAGGGCGTGTCCGGCATCGGGTGCTACGGTGGCGTAACTATTAGCGGCTTCCAGGGCCAAGGTCGCATGTTCCGGATCATCGTAGGAATGAATCAGGTAATGCAGGGCACCGGGATGTTGCGGATTTTCTTTGATGATTCCCTGAACGATTTTTGCGCCCATTTCGTAATTATTATCAGCCGTTCGGCTTTTGGAGGAACCCAATAAAGACAACGCATAGAAAGCGGCGACCTCATGGTCTTCGGGATATTTTTGGTGAAGTTTTTTCATCTGATTTTTATAGGCGACGTCCCCTTCTTTTTTGTCTCCTTCGGAGTATAGAATTTCTACGGCTGAAAGCAGATCCCGTTCGAGGGGCGTTTGGGCGAGGGCCAGTCGTTCGGCTTTGGTGGGAGCTAATTTATTCAAGGCGGCGGTCCCGTCTTCGGTATAGCGTTCTTTCCAGAGTGGGTGATTATAAGACATCGCTTCGCCCCAATACGCCATCACAAAGCTGGAATCCATTTCCTGCGCCTTAACAAATTTTTCGGCGGCGTCTTCGAATTCGAAACTGTGTAATAGCAGAAGTCCTTCCCGGAAGTAAGTTGCTGCTTCCGGGGAACCGGTTACTTTCATTTCTACGGCACCGAGCTGGGCGGAGGGAGGAGTCGGGTTGGAGGCTTGGTCATTCTGGCACTGGGTAAATAGACAAGCGATGGAAAGGAGGAATAGAAGGTTTTTCATGGTGTCGAATTTTACAGACTATTTTTATTGCTAAAATAAGAAAATACTGGTGAAAAACGCCTCCTACCTCGGATAACATCATCTGATCTCCCATCCTAAGAGGCAGCAGGTCTGAGATCATTCCAGAAATATGGATAAAAAAAGACCATTTGTTAAACCCCTATTATTTTCGTCTCCTCCTATTTAAAAAAAATTAAGTGTTCACCGAAAAAACACTACCATGTACCCAAAACAACAAAGCCCAAAAACGCTCTCAAGTCTTTGGGTGTTGTTGAATCGTTGATTTGTTGAATCGTTGAATCGTTGAACTACAGTTACGTGACTGACAATTCGATTGTTATATCGGTACTAAAACAAACAATTTACCGAATTAAACAACCAACTTGTTTTAATAACCCTTCAACAAGCGAAGCGTTTCAACACCTCAACAAGCGAAGCGATTCAACAATTCAACAAATTTCTACTTCATAATACTCACCTTATCCGTCCAGGTTCCTTCGGTCGTCAAAACACGCAGGTAATACAAACCTGCGGGTAATGTACTAACTTCCAGCGTTCTCGCATCATTGGTGTACCCTTCTACCATTTGTCCGTTGGTACCAAACAGCTGAATTTCGGTTACCTGAAACTCCGTTGGGATTGATAAATTCAATTCCGTTTTTACAGGATTTGGGAATATCTGGATGGAAGATAATGGTAAAAATTCTTTGACATTGGTGACGATCACTTCGACCGTTTCCAGTTCGTAGGGAGACTTGTCGGCACGGACCCCTTCTCCTTCGCGGGCGGTCAAGGTAAATGGCGAAAATTCAACGCCTTCCGGTAACTGGAAGCGGAAAGAACCGATTTTTCCTGATCCGTCAATTCCCTGCTGATTGGTACGTACCAGACCAACATCCAGTCGGCCTTCCTCGTGGAAGTCTTTTTGTAACGCAATAAAATCATCAAAGAAAGTACCGGTCCAACTTTCACTAAAGTCTACGTGAGCGGTATTTGCTACGACCATATTCTGATCATATTCAATGATAAATCCGGCGCCGTAAAAATCGTCGATCGGTTCGGCGGTATTTCCTAACATAATCGCTACGTGCACCCAATTGTCGGCGGTAACCGTTTCGTAAACAAAATCAATGTCAAAACTTTCACGGGTATCTCCGGCCTCCTGCAAATTGTGTACGAGATCATAATTAAGATTAACCGCCAGGATATCCTGCTCATCAACAATTCCATTACCATCCGTATCGGCGTGGCGGAAATTGACGTCGTCTAAGCCGTTGGCACTCCAGGGAGCGGCGTATTGAGGCAAGAAATCAAGCGTTGGCATCATTCGGGCGGGCCCCGTTTCACCGTACGCAAAACCAATATTAAAGACGTCAAAATTATTGACTACTTTATTAGAATCGGTATCTCCCGGCCAGATCATTCCACCCGTGACATCTACGGTGTGAAATTCAGTGCTCAGATTACCACATTCGTCGATTGCCGTCCAGGTATAGACTACTTCGTAACCATCTTCGGTAATATTTTCTTCTTTGGTAAAATTGAGATCCATCAATCCACTACAATCATCTTCTGACATTACTAAATTAAATGGATTGGGTAAACTATCTCCGTTTAATAAATCTACGGTAATATCCCCAACGGTAGTAATCTCCGGCGCTTCGATATCTAGTTCAAAAATAGTTTGTTGCGCAGAAGCGGTATTGCCACAATCATCGGTGGCCACCCATTCTCTGGTAATAATACTGGTATTCCCGCAGTTTGGTACGGACGTTTCGGTAAAAGTGTATTCAATATCTCCAGGACATTCAGATTCGGCGACTGGATTAATGATCGGCGCTGATTCTCCGCATAGAATATCCACATCTTCTGGAACAAAAGTAAAGGTTAAATCACCCGTAGAAGGACAATCATCAACAATATCAAAATTTAGCATTAGCTGACAACCAGCTGCATCCGTGACCGTAACAATATAATTACCAACCCCGATGGCTTCCCGGTATTCAGGATCGGTACTTCCCGATAAGTCTGCCCAATCGTAAGTATAGGGCCAGGCACCTCCAAGTACATTTATATAAATAGAACCGAGCGTATCACAAACATTCGAAACAATCACTTCAGCATCCATTCCTCCTCCATTATCTGGAATAGTTAATGTGGTAAATTCTGCACAGTTTCCTTGACCGTTTGTTACCGTGATCATATAGTCTCCCGGTGACAAATCATTCCGCAGGTGTCCTAGTCCACCATCGCTCCAGTTGTAAATCAGCGTCGAATCAGAATACTGGGCACTCCCAGGCATACTACAATTTCCACCTGAACTATTTACCAAGAAAAATCCTAAAGAATCTTCCGCAATTAAGTTAAAGCTGGCGATTGTAAAACAAGAATCACCTGTATTCGGATTAATATCAGATATTGTTACGACGTATTGGCCCGCAGGTAAATTATTTTGAACGTTGCTATTCGGTCCGTTATGCGACCAGCTATAAGACATATTTGGATTAAAGTTCCCTATTTCAATCAGAATCGTACCCAGATTATTACAATCAGGATTCTGCGTTTCTGACGCCACAATGATGGGATCTTCACATCCCGTTCCGGAACAATCGTCCACAATTTCAAAGGCTTCAGTGACCGTACAACCTTGATCGTTTGTCACCGTGACAGAATAAACGCCCACGTCTACTGCCGGTTGATCAGGAGTGATGGTACCATTGCTCCACTCGTAAGTATAGCTTCCATTAGGATTAAATAGATAAATAGAGCCTAAGGTATCACAAACGTTGGCGACCACTGGATTGTAACTGATGGTAGAAATTTCCGGAATATCCAGGAACGTTACTTCTTCACAACTTTCGGTCGGAGACGTAACAGTTATCATGTAAACACCAGGAAATAAATCAGCTCGAATATGTCCTTGTCCACCGTCACTCCAATTATAGATTAAAGTTGGATCAGAGTATTCTGCCGTTCCGGAAGGCCCGCAATCAGCGGGCGTACTATTCACCAGAAAAAATCCTAGAGAGTCTTGCAGTACTAAATCAAAACCAGCCGTCACAAAACAAGAGCTTCCCGTCGCGGGATCAAAATTAGTAATTGTCACATCATAATTACCCGCTGGTAACTCCGTCTGAATATTACTATCGTCTCCGTTATGCGACCAGGTGAAGGTGGTATTGGAATTGAAATTTTCTACTTCCAGAAAGATGGATCCCGGGCTATCACAATCGGGGTTTTGTATTTCGGTTGCTATAATAATGGGATCTTCACAACCAGTGCCGGGACAATCGTCGACAATTTCGAAAGATTCGGAAAGCGTACAACCTTGACTGTCTGTAATGGTTACTCCATAAATTCCTACGTCCACGTCTTCCTGATCTCGGGTAATAGTTCCATTACTCCATTGGTAGGTAAACGGGCTAAAATTGCCCGTTACCATCAGATAAATGGCTCCTAAAGAATCACAAACATTATTAACAGTGGCCGTAAGATTAATACTTTCTTCCTCCGGAATTGTTAAGAACGTTACCTCCTCGCAAGTGCCATTCGGCGTAGAAATAGTAATAGTATAATCTCCAGCTGCCAGATCATTTCTAATCCGTCCCTGACCACCGTCACTCCAGTTATAAACTAAATTATTATTTGAGTACGCGGCCGCTCCGGATTGGCCACAGGTTGCTGCCATAATACTCGTCACACTATAATCAAGAGAGTCATTATCTAGCAAGGTAAATTCCGCCGTGGTAGAACAAACTTCTCCCGTCGTTGGATTTGTATTCGTGATGGTCACGTCAAAATCAGCCGCCCATAGGTCGATCTGTACGCCGCTATTCATTCCATTATGCGACCAGTCAAAATCATAAGGAACGGTATTATCTAATAATTGGATGACAATCGAACCAGGTTCATCACAAGATGGATGAATTACTTCTGTATTGACAATCACTGGCTGCGTACAACCTGTAGAAGGACAGTCGTCCACGATTTCATAAGTATTTTCTACGGTACAACCAAATGCATCGGTTACCGTCACCGTATAAATTCCCACGTCAACTGCAGGTCGATTATTTGTAAAAACGCCATCACTCCATTGGTAGGTATAAGGCGGAAAACCACCAACTGCCTCGAAATAGATGGATCCTAACGAATCACAAACGTTGCTGACAGAAGCGTCCGTATAAATAGTCGTTTCGGGCATAACAACGGAGGTCACTTCTTCACAAAAATTACTACTAACGGTAACGCTATACACACCAGCCGCTACATCGAATCTCTCTTGTCCCTGAAATCCATCATCCCAAGTATAAGTCAGTCCAGGATTATCAAAAATAACGACTCCGTTATTATCACAATTAGACCCAATCGAATAATTATAATTTTCTAAACTATCTATAAATCCAACATTGTAGCTCGCCGTAGTAAAACAAGACTGCTGGGTAGAATCAGCATAAGTGATCGTTACATTATAAATTCCTGCGGATAAATCCGTTGCGTAGTCTGTATCAGGAGTACCATTGTCCCAGATAAATTGATACGATTGAGTTGGATCTTCCATAACCAATTGGATGGAACCAGGCTCATCGCAGTTGACGTCTACCACATTAACAGAATTAATTTCCGGTTCGGTGCAATTGACAACCGTGACAAAAACGTAGGTTGTATCACAGATTCCATTGACTCCACACATGATAATACAAGCTTGTTCGGTTCCTTCCCCGATACCGACATATTCCATAGAATAGGTAGCTGGATCGACGATAAAATCAACGGAAGTTCCACTCTGAGCTGCACATTCATCGGCAAAAGAATCAACCGGATCCAGATTAGTTGGATCAAAAACCAGGTTATCCGATTCTCCTATTTCTATCGTAAAAAACAAACTGTCGGTGATTTGCTCACAAACCACATCGATCAATAAGGTATCCGCGCAGTCTTCAATAAAATTATAAGCGATTAATACATGATTTCCGACGGGAAATTCAATTGCAGTATTAGAAGCACCAGCATTGTACTGGGGAATAATCTCTGCGGTTAATCCTGTATTTATTTCGGTCAAAACTAACCAGCCCAAAGAATCAGGCGGACTTGTAGTTTCAATTACAAAATTACTATCATCAAATGACCAACCGATATTACTAAGACCAGTCATGATATTTGCCAATTCACTGGGAGAGTCCGCAGTTATATTATTATGTACGGTTCCATCCACTTCCCATAAGTCGATATTGACTGGATAATTGCCAATACCTAATACGTCATATCCCGCAACGTTTCCAACCGCACAAGGTGAAACCGTTCCGCTGTATAAATTTCCATTGAGCGTAAATTCATAATTTTCTGAGAATTCAAAATCTATAGGAAGACATTCCTGAATGCTCGATTGGCAGTTCTCAGTGGTCCGTACTAGATTGTTTTGTGTGAAATCCGGACAGTCCTGCGCGGATAAAAACCCTGCAGATAGCAGGAAAATTGACAGAATGATGAATTTGTCAAAAATTTTCATAGGATATTTTTTTTAATAAGATAGTAGGGCTATACTTCCGTAATTCGATGTCGAATCACTTCATATCAGTTTACAACCAAAAAAACAGTCAAAAACCGTACTATATTTACAAGTTGCTGAATTTTAGCAAAAGTATGACCTCCTGGCACCCGAAGATCATCCTAAACTACTTTAATTACTTATATTATAAAGAGTGTTTAATCGCATAAAACGCTGCATCAGTTTTTAGATTGTAGTAAAATAGGGATTCGTTCTATCTAGTTAATGCAGAATTTTAAAGACCATTTCTTTTAATAAAGCCCCCTGATCGGCAGTATGATTGTGGACACCTTTAGCTCGAAGATCATATTCACTTAAAATACTAATTACCTGTTTTATTTTGGGAAATGGAAACTGCCGGGTAGCAGCCTTATATTCTTTGATAAAATAAGCAGAACCAATACCACAAGTACGCTGAATTTCTGGATCGGAAGCGCCCCGCAGATGATGCAGTAAATAGAGTTTACTAAAATAACTGTAAAGGGCCGGGATCACCATTACAAGGGGATGTTGTTTTGGATTGGCAATAAAATAATTGACGATGCGGTTGGCTTTGAGTATTTGTCGTAATCCTAGTGCCTTTTGTAATTCGAAGACGTTATAATCTTTGCTGATTCCGATATTATCCTGAATGTGTTGCACGGAGACTTTGGTCCCTTTGGGAACATTGATGGCGAGTTTGTCCAGTTCGTTGGCTACTTTAGAAAGATCAGTTCCCAGGTATTCGGCGGTCAGTTGAGCAGCGTTGGCACTGATATCGAGTTTTTTTCTTTTTAAATAACTGGTAATCCAGTCGGGCATTTGGTTGTCATAAACTGGTTTAATTTCCAGCATGACCGTTTGCTTTTTGACCAATTTTCCAAATTTGGTGCGACCGTCAAATTTTTTATGTTTAAAACAAATGACCAGGAGCGTAGTAGGAACCGGATTTTCGAGATAAGTGGCCAATTCGGGCAACGTTTTCATTTCCTGCGCTTCTTTTAGAATCACCACTTGTCGTTCGGCCATCATCGGGTAGCGAGAAACAATGTCCCGTAAGGTTTGGTACTCGGTGTCTTTGCCGTAAAGAATCGTTTGATTAAAGGAACGCTCCCCTTCCGTGAGGACATTACGTTCGATATAATCAGATATTTGATCAATAAAATAGGACTCTTTTCCGTGGAGGAAATAGACCGGCTGAAAATTCCGGGCCTTAAGCGAATCCATTATTTGATCAAATGTCATGTTAAAATAATTGGTTTGGTGAAGTACGACAAATTTAAGATTTTTTTGCATACTACTGGATATTTCAGCTACTCCTTCAGGAGGCTGGGAGGCAGAAAAAGGACAGAAATGTTCAGTAGTATGATTTTTTGGGGAAGGGAGATTAAAATCTTCCACCAGTTTGGTGTAAAATAGAAAACGCTCCGCTAGTACTCGCTCACGGTTTTAGTAAAAAAAGCTGTGCCAGTTTTAACTGGGCCTGCGCTCTACGCAAATTCTGCAAAGGACCGTTGGTTTTATAATAAGTATCTCCCTGAAGGTAATCGGTCAGAAAGCGAACCCCCATAATATAAGTAAGGGTAGGTGCGGCCAGGGGCAGGGTCTCCACCTCAAAAGGGGTCAACCATTCTTTGGTCACTGACAGATATCCACGGTGAAAAGCATCATAACGATCCCAATCAACGGTCACCCGCTCCACCGCGTCTTCGGGCGCCGTTACCGCAGCTGTCCGCAAGCCATCTCCGTAGTCAAAATGGATACATCCAGGCATAACCGTATCCAAATCAATAACAACTTTAGCTTGTTGATTTTCGTCAAATAATACATTATTAAATTTGGTATCATTATGACAAATCCGGCGGGGAATCATCTCCATATCCAGCCAGGCATCAAGTAGCGTCATCTTAGGAATCAACTTTTTCACTAAAGAAATTTCGCGCCCTACTTCGGCTACCCGATCTACAGAATCTGCCTGAATAGCCGCCTGAAGCTGTTCCAGGCGCCAGGTTACCCGATGAAAATCAGGTAACACAGGTGCTATTTTTTCAACCGGTAATTCCCGCAAATCAGTGGCAAACTGACCAAAAGCCGCTCCTGCGCTTTCAATCTGAATCAGGGCGACAGCCGGATCTTCGTGCGGTAAATCATAAGCTATCAGATCGGTAAAAAAAGGATACATTCGCCAGTAATCCCCCGCATCATCTTTAAAAAAGGCAGCTCCACCACGCGTAGGAATAACGCTTAGTTGCTGAGTGTCGGGCACCCTGGATTTAAGAAATTCGGTGGTGATCAAAATATTTTCCATCAATTTTTCTGGTTCTGGAAAAACCTCGCGATTGATTTTTTGTAATAAAAGATCAGGTTTTCCGGATTCCGAATTTTTGATCCGGTACGTATCGTGAATATGGCCGTTACCAAAAGGACGAATCAGGTAATTTTGGGTATTATCTACAAATTGGGCAACTATATTTTCCAGCATATTTATTATCTACAACAGCGTTATTTTATTTTTTGCATTATTGATCGTAGGCGAATTAAAATAAACCACTTCCCCTTTATCTTCTCCGTAAGACCAAACCTCAATCCCTTCCCATTCTTCGCCACAATCATTTTCCAGCGTAGCGCCGTCGAGGATTAATTTTCCTTTTGGGTGAACAATTATTTTTGCCATTTTAGGTAAAGAAAGACGACAACGCAAGGTAAGAGTGGCACCATCCATGATCACCAGGTGGCCTTCAATATCTTTGGCACCATTCCATTCGTGATCCTGGTTTATTTCAATGGTTTTATCTTTATTAAAATTACACCACGTCTTTTTTAGGCAGCCTCTGACTTTTCGCTTTTTATTTGACATGGTCCAGTGTGCGGTACCAATCTGACAAGGTGTAACCGATTGAGCCACCGGAATATAATCCATCATATTATTTGAAATAGCTTTTCCGTCACATGGAGGTTTTCCTGTCAATCCCCAGCAGTTGGCGTGTGGCGGTGTATCCTCACAACCATCATTTTTTCGCCAGGAATGAGCCATTCCCAGACAATGACCAATTTCGTGATTGAGGGTACGCTGCTGAGCATAACGACCATAGATCAGTTTTTTGCCATCCGCCGTAAAAGTAGTATCTCTGGTATTCTGATAAACTGCGGTCAATTTTATCCAATCCCCGAAAGCGATCCCCCGTCCGGTAACTTGAAAAGTCGGAGAATTTAAACTATCAAGATGGGGTTCCATCAAAAAGATGTTGAGTACTTCGCCTTTCTTTTTTCCGTATTTTTCGAATACTTTTCGACTCCCGTGGTTTCGGTCCTTAGACTTGGTGCCATTCATATAATACAGATCGTCGTCGCGGTGAAAGTAAATGGCGTGATCATCCGCCGTGGAATAATCTTTGGCAATCGCGTAAGAATATCTCAAAGGCAATTGCGGCGTATTATTTCCGACGGGCAGACTCATTTTGAGATTCTTCTTCAGATACTCGTTAGAATGGTAGATAAACTGATGCGCAAATTTATAGCCGTCTGTTTCGTCAAAATTATTTTTCACCGTTTCGGATAGCATAAAATGAACATTTACCCATATTTTTTTCTCCGGGGTATGATCCAAAAATTCCGGGTCAGGAACGTAGTTCATCCGATCATTACAGGGAGAAGATCCTCGGGTAGTGGCGTATTCGGCTGGCAAATCTGCCGGAAGAACAGATGCCACTCTGGAAACATAATCTTTTTTCAGTTGACTGGAGCAAGAACTAGCCGTGAAATAACCAACGACCACGAAGAGTAAAAAATAACGGAAAGAGGTGTACATAATAATTATTTTAAAAAGGTGATTTCTTCTGTAAAATTCTTTAAATTTGTTGAGGTACTAGAAAATGTGGAATATTTCTATCTTTTAGTACCCAAAACACTGGTTTCCTTATTTAGACTCAAATTTACGTGAAAGGAACGATTTACCGTTACGAATTGCGAAGTTGTTTAAAACCTTCATTTACACAAAAAAATAAATATAAAATGAGATTGCTACTTGTATTAATGCTAAGCACCCTATTTCTTGCTGGTTGTCAAAGCGATGGAACCAAGTCAACTGCTACAGAAACGATGGACGCGGCAACGTTGAGTAAAAAGATTCAGACCACCCGTAATCAAATTTATAATGAAAAAAATAATAAATTTGACACGGGAAAAGCCATGGAATATATTGAGTCTTGTCAGGCTTACGCTAAAGTTTCGCCCCAAGATCCAGAAGCAGCCAAGTATCTTTTTCAGGCAGCAGAAACGGCTCGCTCCATTAAAAAGTACGACCTGGCAATGACTATCTACGACCAAATTTATAAGGATTTCAGTAGTTATCCCAAAGCACCACAAGCGATGTTTCTGAAGGCATTTACGCTGGATAGTGAAATGCAGCAATATGATCAAGCTAAAGCGATCTACCAGGAATTTATGGATAAACACCCAACGGATGAATTTGCCGATGACACTAAATTTTTATTGGAAAATTTAGGGAAGTCTGATGAGGAAATTATAAAACAATTTGAGGAGCAACAAGCCAAGGTAAAAAAAGAGGAATAAGGCATTGACTCTCTAAAACTGAGGTAGTATTATCGATCAAGAAAAGCAGATATCATTTTCAGGCAGGATTGGGTTAGCGTGAATCTATTGATTCAATTGCTCAAAGCAATTCACTCATTTAAACGATGTGTACATATTTTTTGTCGAAAGGATTTAGAGGAGTACCGAGAACGTCGGCCTCCGCTTCTACCCGATATTCTGACTGGATACCACTGATCCATTTAGCGGTTTTGACTAGTTTGCCCAGCACAAAGTTTTTGTCTTCCAAGCTATCCATTTCTGACTTGACCAGTTCGAAAGGCAAATTAAATTCGACCTCGATAATCTCTCCGGCGGGTATTTGAATTTTTTTGCTGATATCGATCTCTCCCAGCTCAAATTCGTCGGTTACCTTCTCGTTTTTACGCCCTCGGGTGTATCTTTCCACTAATTTAATCTTTAAACGGGATACGGTCTGTTCGTGCATCGAGTAAAACTGGATTTTCCCCACCAGCTTACCAGCAGATAAGTCTACCTCTTCTGGCAATATCAATTCCAGCTTGACTCCTTCAATACCCAACCATTTTTTTACTTTCTTTAACATCTGTTGCTTTTGGTTACAAGATGATAACGTACAACCTTTAAGATAAGTTTATTGAGAATAATAAATTCTACGGTTATTTTGTAAACCGATAATGCCAACTGTCTTTTAAGGGGACCATCCAGCGCTCTTTCAATGCACCTTTATTCTTTACCAAATTGTCAAAAAACGGGGTTTCTTCCGAAACAATCCCATCAGCAAGTAACTTTGGCAATTCCGTTTTATGGACTATTTTAACGGATTCTCCATCAAAATAAGCAAAATCCAGTCGATTAAACAAATCCGTTTGAAAGGCTTTGCCTAGTTCCTTCATAAACTTTAAGGAAGCATCAATGCTACATCCACTGGCTCCATTGCCCTGAATATCATCGACCATTAAGACCACAAAATGACGGTGCAATACCTCTCCGTGAGCGATCAACTGCCGCTGATGGCTCACCCATTTTTCGGAAAACTGGGCTAAATGCATATTTATGGTTTCTACCTCCGCTTCGGAAAATTCACGGGCACTTTGGTAAATCCAAATGCGACTTTGATCTGAGAAATTATGGGTCATGGGTTGTTGAGTTGTTTATTTGTTGAGTCTGCTCTAAAAGGTGTTTTTCTCGCAGAGGGCGCAAAGACGCAGAGACCTGCCTGACGGCAGTCAGGTTCTATAACCTGCCTTCTCTGCGAACGCAGGCAGGCGTGTAAATCTTTTATCTTAAGCACTTTAAACGCATTAAAATATCTTAATTTGTTTGAAATATTCAGTAAAGCTACTTTCTAGAGCAGGCTCTTTGTTGAATCGTTGAATTGAAATATCGTAGTGGTATTCGGTGTTCTTTTATGGTTCGTTCAAAATGAAAATATGCTGGTTCGTAAGAAGTAGAGAAAATGGGCCACCTTCCTACGTCTTACATACTCAACAAGCGAAGCGCTTCAACATTTCAACAAGCGCAGCGTTTCAACAAGCGAAGCGTTTCAGCACCTACCTCACTCCCAACCTTTATTATTCACAATCAGTTCTGCCAGATCAAAGACCATCACCTCTTCTTGTTTCTCTTTGGCCTTCATACCATCGGACAGCATCGTGAGGCAAAATGGACAATTGGCGGCAACAATGGTAGCACCCGTTGCCAGCGCCTCTTCGGTACGTTCAATATTAATCCGTTTATCACCTGGTTCATCTTCTTTGAACATTTGAGCCCCCCCGGCACCACAGCACAGGCCGTTGGTTTTACACCGTTTCATTTCAACGAGTTCGTTGTCCAGTTGCTCCAACAGATTTCGGGGCGCTTCGTACACGTCATTAGCGCGTCCCAGGTAACAACTATCGTGGTAAGTTATTTTTTTACCCGAAAAAGCTCCTCCGTCAATTTTCAGCTTACCCGTATCAATTAGCTCTTGCAAAAACTGTGTATGATGGACGACCTGATAATTACCTCCCAGGGCAGGATATTCATTTTTTAAAATATTAAAACAATGAGGGCACGTTGTAACAATTCTTTTTACTTCGTACAAATT
>CALLPK010000045.1 GCA_938015415.1 uncultured Saprospiraceae bacterium | reverse complement strand
GGGATTAAGATTGAGGTGTTTGAGTTGGATACGACGACGGTGGTGAAGGTGCAGTAGGGGAGGTGTTGAATCGTTAATTTGTTGAATCGATGAATCGTTGAATCGTTGAATCGTTGAATCGTTGAAAAATGAAAGGTTGTTTTGAATTGGAGTAACCTTTTATTTTTTGATCATAGCTTCCTCAGTAGTTTACATTTTCATTAGGCATTAAATCCAATCAATTTCCAATTCCAGGATTCGTGATATTGTCACCAAAAAGTAAGTCATAATTAAGTTCCTGCATTTGCAGCAAGGTCTGGCTTTGCGTCATCATAATACCCTTATAGTACTGCATCATGATTTTGGTATAAGCAGACTCATAGATTGCAATCTGTTGTTTTGGAGTTGCATTAGCAATTTGCCGTTTTCGATCATCAGGAATACTTTTCAGACTGGGAATGATCTCCGTGGCCAACAAAATACAGGCAATACCTCCCCATTCGCGGTAGGTCTTTTGAGGAATTTCCATAAAAAATACATGATAATCAGGGCTGCCTTTTGTTCTGCCAACTCGCAGGAATAAAACCGCATCTTTACCTGCCAGTTTTGATTTTCCAATAGTTGCGTACAGCGTATTTCCTAATAACTTGGTAGATATTTCAATTTTTTTCCAGCGCACCGTAAGCAGCATCTTTAATGTTATTTATTTTAATGACTTTGTCGATGGCGGCATTCATTTTACCGACACTAGCGGCATTGATAACTTCGAGGCCGAACCGCGGTGCACCCGGATCACCCTCCCGGGCGGTAGCGTGTAAACGATCCTGATAACTCCAGTCCTTCCAGTACGTTTTTCCTTTGGTTTTTATAACATAAGGAATCGGATACGGACCGCCAGAAGCGATGGTGGCTTTCGTTTTCTGATTATTACTCTTTTTGGAAGTTTTTGTTTTTGTGGTTCCTGTAGGATTAGACGCGGCCACCGCAGAAGAGAACGTAGGATTGGTGATCGCCTGGATACCACCGACTTCCGAAAATTTTCCCGGAGGAGTCAACAATAGAACTACTTTTCGGTTTTTATCTATTTCTTGAAAGGTGATGGCAAAGTCTGCTTCTCCGTTTTCGGTGAATCCGTTCCCGGTCAGCACGGTATGTCCATTGTTTTCTTCTACCCTGGATTCATCAATATCTACCCAAAGAACTGATAAAGCAAATTCCAGTTGTGCTGTTTCCGAAGATCGACCATCCGCATCTAACTTATTGGATGAGCTTGTTTCAATTTCCGCTACGGAGAGCACCCGGATCATACACTGCTCGTTGGTCTGGTGCAGATAGGTAGTCCCCTCGGTATTTTTATCGTTGGCAATTTTCCAGTCATTGGAAGGAGCCTGTGCCTGACAACCCGTAAGGATAAACAGTAAAATAAGCTGGGCAGTATATTTCATAGTGAGTAAATTTTGGAGTTAAACCGTATTACAAGGTAGCAGATTGTGTGATTTTATAAGAATAAAAAAACGTTAAAGTTTTAAATGCCACATAGAAGACTGATTAAAATAATAATTCACATTGCTTTGTTTTTTGTTTAGAATAACTAAAATAGCCTTTTAAATGTAAAAAGTGTATTTTAGTTTGTGTAATAGATTAGCTTTACCTGTTTTTTGTGTATCAAAAAATAAAAAAATATGACCTCCAGCAAAAACGCTTTTACGATCTCCAGACTATGTTTACTTTTCCTCTTCCTCGTTGGCATTTCTGTCCTAAGCACTGCTCAGAATAATTCCCTCACGGCTGATTTTAAGGTATACCTGCAAGCCAACGTGGATCAGGATATGGATAAAATGACGAGTATGATTGCTTCTGAATATTTCGAAAAAATAGGGACGTCCAAAGAAAAGTATAGTAAAAACTTGAAAGAGGCAGTTTTTTATTATAATGAATTAATGCGATTTCAAAGTACCGATCCTGAAATAATAAAAACGGGGACCGTCATACAAACAACGAATGCATTTTATACTACCATCACTTATTCTTTGATTGAAAATTTTCGGGAGATTCCGGACAATCCCTATAAAGTGCAGAGTGCACTAACCATAAATGAATTATGGAATTTTGCAACAAAAATGTACGACCCCAAAAATGTCACCTTCGATTCTACCTCACAAAGCATCAGGGTTTACAGAGAAAGTGACGTCATTGCCCGATCCGCTAATGGTCATTCCAAGTGGACATTCATTCCCGTTGACACCAGAGAATTTTCTACCCTAAAAGAGTTTTTACCAGAAGCGTTATTTGATGAGTTAGGGTATGTCGATGAGATGGGATTTTATCAAATTAAAAATCAAAAAGTATTTTATCACGGAAAAGAACTGGAAGGCTGCGATGCGGCGACCTTTCGTCGAATTGGATCATTTCACTGGGCAGATAATAAGTTTGTGTACTGGGGAGGAAAAAAACTTCCGGAAGCAGACGTCGAAACCTTTACAACGGATCTTGGAGCGGCCAGGGATAAAAATCACGTTTACAGCCGGGATAAAATAGTCGTGGGAGCGGATCCGATAAAAGATGGATTGGAGAAAGATAAGCGGAGTCGGACCAAACCAAGATTTAACTATTTGAGAGACAGCCAGTTTATTTACTTCAACCGGATAAAATTGGAGGGTGCAGATTTCAAAACTTTTGAGATACTACTGTACCAGGACACGATTGGTCAATACAACTGCTGGGGGAAAGATAAAAATCGAGTTTACCACAATAGTTATGTGGTCGCAGGAGCCGACCCTAAAACCATCACCATCCTTAATCGCAATCAGGCAAAAGACAAAAACGATGAGTATTTTATTTTAAATCGGAACAGAATAAAAATAGATCCTGAGACTTTTGAGATACTTTCCGATCATATGATAAAAAGTAAAACGGGCGTCTATTACGGGGACGGAAAATTATTAAAAGAAGCAGACCCGGCTACCTTTGACTACCTCAACGGCTTTTACCATAAAGATAAAAATTCTGTTTTTTATCAACAAAAAATAATCGAATCGGCCGACGTAAATAGTTTTCAGATATCCGAAAATCGTTACTATGCCCACGACCAGGATCGCATCTTTTATAAAGGAAAACCGCTCAAAGAAGTAGACCGTACTTCCTGGGTTTTACTATCAGAAAAATATTCAAAAGATGAAAATCAAGTTTACTATATTGGTATCGCACTCAAAGAAGTAGACGCAGAAACGTTTGAAGTAATCACCATCGATGGACGTAAATATGGTCAAGATAAATTTGGAAAACTCAGAGCTAATTATCGGTTAAAATAATTTTAACATCAAAATACCCAAAATAAAAACGAGTAAAACCAGACTAGTTTTACTCGTTTTTAAAATCAAAAAATCCGCACATCCGCACATCAAAAAATCCACACATCCGCACATCCGCACATCAATCAATCCACACATCCGACGAAGTCTCCAACCCCTGCCGAATCCCTTTCTCCACCGCCGGAACACCCCGCTTCATCCACTGCGGCTCCTTCTCACCTTTCAAATAATAATCAAAAAATTGCGACATCCGAATATTAAAATCCATCCGGTTTTGCCGCTTAACCGGCCAGTGCGGTTCGTCGTTATAGTTTAGCATCCAGGCCGGTTTTCCCAATCGGCGTAATCCCACAAACATCTCAATTCCCTGATACCACGGCACCGCACCATCCTTGTCGTTATGTAAAATCAAGAGCGGCGTTTCTACTTTGTCCAAAAAGAAAATTGGCGAATTTTCCAGATACCGCAATGGCTTGTCCCAGATCGTTCCGCCAATTCTACTCTGCGTATTTTCGTACTGAAACATCCGGCTCAATCCCGATCCCCAGCGAATGCCACCGTAGGCACTAAACATATTCACCACCGGCGCACCCGATTCGGCACACTTAAATAAATTGGTGCGCGTGATCATATACGCCACCTGATAACCGCCCCAACTGTGTCCCTGCAACCCAATATTGTCTTGGTCCACAAATCCTTTTTCGATCAACGCCATCACGCCTGGCATCACCGCATTGTACGCACTCTCGCCCGGATACCCAACTTTATAACTCACGTCCGGATTAAAAATAAGATAACCCCGA
>CALLPK010000044.1 GCA_938015415.1 uncultured Saprospiraceae bacterium | reverse complement strand
AACGCTTCGTAGTGACGGGAGTTGGTCACAATTGTATGATCCATCAAGTCCGGATTATCAATCACTAAATTAAAAAGATGGGTTTTTAAATAATCAATGTTCATTTGATTTTTGGCGGATACCGTAATCAAATTTTCGGGGCCGATCAGTCCTTCTTTATAATAATCTTCTGGCTTGGTATACGGATTCAGATCCATCTTATTAGCAACAAACAGTTGTTTGCTTTTTGCCGTCAATACTTTACTTCCATCTAAAAACCGATCCACGTCACTCCATAAATCTGCGGGCTCAGATTCTATCACATCAAAGACATAAATCACCACCGTGGACTGTTCAATTTTTTCCATAGTCCGTTCCACACCAATTTTTTCAATCTGATCCTGCGCCTTCCGGATACCCGCGGTATCAATGAGTCGGAATTCTATCCCTTTGATATTTAATTTTTCTTCGACCGTATCTCGGGTGGTTCCGGCAATCTCGCTGACAATGGCGCGTTCTTCGTTGAGCAGTGCGTTCAGGAGCGTGGATTTACCGGCGTTGGGACGTCCGGCGATCACGGTACTTACGCCGTTTTTGATCACATTGCCTAATTGGAACGAGTCCAGCAAGCGACGTAAAATTCCCCGAATTTTTGTGACCAATTCCTGCAATTTATCCCGGTTAGCAAATTCCACATCCTCTTCCGAAAAATCCAATTCTAATTCGATCAGACTCGCAAAATCAATCAACTCTTGTCGCAGGGTTTGGATCTCATCCGAAAATCCGCCCCGCATCTGCTCTATCGCCAGGGCGTGGGAAGAAGCTGATTCCGAAGCAATCAAATCCGCCACCGCTTCGGCCTGGGAAAGATCAAGTTGACCATTCAAAAAAGCACGCAGCGTAAACTCTCCCGCCTGCGCCATTCTCGCTCCTTGCCGCATAAACAAACCGATTACTTCCTGAATGATATAATTACTCCCGTGGGTAGAAACTTCTACCACATTTTCACGGGTATATGATTTTGGTCCGACAAATAGAGAAACCAACACTTCGTCCACGATGCGTTCTCCGTCGCGAATCGTTCCCAAATGGATAGTATGGGTGGGAACTTTGGTGAGGTCTTTTGCAGGAAAGACCGCGTTGACCATCTCTATCGCTTTTGTTCCGGATAATCGAATGACCGCAATGGCACCAATACCAGGAGGGGTAGCCAGCGCTACGATGGTATCTTCTAAGCTGTGATTTTTGTAATTCATAATCCAGTGATAAAAGTCTATTTACTGCAAAAGTAAAAAGACCAGACAAAAAATAAGGATAGTTTGGGAACTACTTTATTACGGTAATATCACCCGAAATCTTTTGTTTTACTCCATCGGGATATAATAGCAGCATATCAAAAACAAATACGTCATTATTAACCATTTCTCCCTTAAAATTACCATTCCACCCAAATGCAGGATCATTGGTAAGGCCATTTTCATTTTGGAATACCAATGCCCCCCAACGATTATAAATCCGAAAATATAAAATTTGTTGAGGAATTTTAGTACTCGCAAATAGTAGATCGTTGATCCCATCACTATTGGGAGAAAAAGCATTAGGTACAAAAACAGATCGATCAGTCGTTACAAAAATATCAATCGAATCCTGACTTACACAACCTGCTTGATTTGTGATGGATAAACTTACGGTCTGGTTTTCTAATGGTATAAAATCTTGTGAAGGACAATCCGGGCAAATGGCGGGATCATTACCAATCCATCGATAAACACTATCCGGACTAGTACTTTGTATGGTTGGTGAAATCTGAATAAATTCTCCAAGATCAATATTTTGATCCTCTCCGAGAGAAAAACTTATCCATTCTTCTTCTACTTGAAAAATCTCTGTGATTACCTGACAACCTACGACCGTAGTTAAATAGTAACTACCTCCGTTATTGATTTCTAATCGACTTGTTTTTTCTTCGTCAAAACCGTTCCACGTATGATCTCCATTTGGAAATTGACTAATTAATGTCAGTTCTTCGTCCAAACAGATTATGGTATCATGATAAATTTCATTGACCTCCAGGGCCTCCAGAATTTCCAGTGGGGTTGGATCACCTCTTACCAGCGTCGAAGGATAGTCCGAATATATAACCGGTTCCTGATCTGGGGGAAGGTCAGTTAGTTGAGCTTGATTATTAATTAATCCGGCGCTGGAGGTTGGTTTCACAAAAACACTGAAAACAATGGAGTCAATTCCAGGTTCAAGTGTAAGATTATTGAAATGAAGAATATTGTTTATTGAGTCCACGACCAATGTTCCAGAAAAAGGATTATCGATTACTGACGAGAAACGGAGATTTAAATCAAGGGAATCAGTCATGGATATATTTTCTACGACCGTACCTGTAGGATTAGAAAGACTGACCGTGTAAGTCACATTAGTACAAGGTAGTGTGCTGGGAGGAGAAACCGTTTTCTGAATTCCTATCCGGTTAACACATTTGCATCCATCGTTTCCTCTGGCCATCGGTCCGGTATCCAGAATTTCTGCCAGCCCTGTGTTAATATCTATTTGAAATAAAGTGTTTTGAAATATGCTGTCACGTTGTCTACCATATCCCAATAATCGGCCAAAATCATCGAAAAAAAGTGCCCCCAGTACTTCAGGCTGGCTCAAGTCATTTTGAAAATTTTCTGTCTGAATAACCCCCGTTTCTAAATTAAAGGTCGATAATTTTCTGGACCTTGCATTGTAACCATACATCAATCCGTTAAAGGGGTTAATAGCTACATCGGCCGTACGCGTAAAGGGTGGTTCTCCATTTTCACCCATCAAATCAACTTTTGTAACGGCAAATTCAGGATCGGTTAAATCAATAAAGACCAGTTTTACATCCATCAGAAGATCCACTCTATCTCTTTCGATCAAAATTAAATACCTGCCATCTAAACTTACATCTCCTGCAATATAACCTCTTAGCGTATCCAGCTCCTCAATACGATCCAGCAAAAACGCCCGGCCACTTTTATCTATTTGGTATAAATTATGGTCTTGAGGATTTATACCATAAATGAGGTTATCTGTTTTTCGATAACCAATACTATTCAGATTAACACCGGTACTGTCTACGCCTACTTCTTCAAAAACAATTTCACTTAGATTTTGACTAGACACCATCTTATACAACTTACTTTGCTCCGTTGGGTGATTCTTTAATACTAAATAAAAACTTCCATCACAAACAAAGGGTTCCTGAGCAAGTACAGGACCTACCAAATAGAATAGTATGGTTATCAGAATAGCACCAGATTTTGTACTCCCCATCTAAATAGTTTAAAAGCTTATTTTTATGTACGAATGCCGAATGTGTTCACCAAAGATAAGACTTATTGACATCTATAACACAAATAGGTAATCAAAAAGAGACATTTTAAAAAATCTTAACTATACTTGACCATTTCGTGATACTTTCGCCAATAGATAATGCGTATCTTTACTTGGATTTATCTCAAATACTCTATGTCTGAAAAAAACATTTCCCGCCCCGTTACCGATTGGCTCCCCATTACCAAAAAGGAGGTAGAACTTCGTGGCTGGGACGAACTCGATGTAATTATTATTTCCGGCGATGCCTACGTGGATCATCCCGCTTTTGGTAACGCTGTGGTTGGTAGGATATTGGAAAGTGAAGGACTGCGAGTGGCCATCGTTCCACAACCCAACTGGAAAGATGATCTGCGTGATTTTAAAAAATTTGGAAAACCCCGTTTGTTTTTTGGCGTCTCTTCTGGTTGCATGGATACCATGATCAACCATTATACGGCCTCTAAACGCCGTCGGTCTACGGATGCTTACACACCCGGTGGCACCGCAGGTTTTCGGCCAGATTACGCAGTAGAAACTTACACCAAAATTCTAAAAAAATTATATCCGGATGTTCCGGTTTTACTGGGAGGGATTGAAGCTTCTTTGCGTCGGGTCACGCATTACGATTATTGGGCAGATGAATTATTTCCCAATATTCTGGAAAAAACGGGTGCGGACATGTTGGTCTACGGAATGGGTGAAATGCCCTTACGGGAAATTGTGCGTCTCCTACAAAAAGGAGTTCCTTTTGCGTCGCTCAAAACAATTCCTCAGACGGCTATTCAAATAAAACGAGATGATCCATTACCCAAAATAAAAATCTGGGAAGACCTGGCTCTCCACTCACACGAAAAATGTTTACGGGACAAAAAAGCGTACGCCGCTAATTTTAAACACATCGAGCAGGAATCCAATAAGGTAAATGCCCGGCGACTAACGCAGGCGGTCGGCGATCATAATCTCATGATCAATCCTCCCTATCCACCAATGACAGAAGAAGAAATTGATGCCTCTTTTGATCTGGACTATACTCGCATGCCACACCCCAAATATGCCAAACGAGGTGCGATCCCGGCTTACGAAATGATTCGGTTTTCGGTCAACATGCACCGGGGGTGTTTTGGCGGTTGCAGCTTTTGTACCATCTCTGCCCATCAGGGAAAATTTGTGGCAAGTCGATCCGAAAAATCTATCCTGAAAGAGGTGGATCAAATTACGAAGATGCCGGATTTTAAAGGGTACATCAGCGACTTGGGTGGCCCTTCGGCCAACATGTATAAAATGAAAGGAATCGATCAATCTATTTGTGATCGCTGCGTCGCACCATCTTGTATTCATCCCGTGGTCTGTAGTAATCTAGATACCAGTCATAAGCCATTAACAGATATTTACCGCAAGGTGGATGAGCATCCTGAAGTTAAAAAAGCATTTGTCGGTAGCGGTATTCGCTATGATCTTTTAGTCGATGACTATAACAAAAAGAACGACGGCAGCCTCGACGAATACATGGAACAACTCGTTACCCGACACGTCTGTGGAAGACTAAAAGTTGCACCCGAGCATACGTCGGATGCAACCCTCAAAATAATGCGTAAACCATCCTTTAAACACTTCCATGCGTTTAAAAGCAAGTATGATGCTGTCAATAAAAAACATGGCTTGGCCCAGCCGCTGATCCCCTATTTTATTTCTAGTCACCCCGGATCTACCGAAGAAGAAATGGCCAATCTGGCGGCCGAAACAAAAAGCATGGGTTTTAAACTGGAACAAGTACAGGATTTTACCCCTACACCAATGACGGTGGGTACGGTCATCTATTATTCTGGTTTACATCCGTACACTTTGAAACCCGTCTATGCTGCTACCTCAAAAAAAGAAAAACAAAATCAACACCTCTTTTTCTTCTGGCACAAAAACGAAAATCATCAGACCATTCGCAACAAACTCATATCAATGGGTCGCGAAGATTTAATTGATAAACTCATCGGTGAAAGAAAAAAACAGTTTAAACGCGATTTTATTAAAAAACGGCGGAATAATAACACGTCTACAAACGGGCGTAGTAAAAAGAGTAGTCGGCGTTCACCTCGACGCAAATAACTTCGAAATCTAAACTCGATATAAAAATTTGATTATTATTATTTTAGAATATCCTGTAGACATCCTTCAGATGGCTGCCATAACTTTATGCTCCCAAAAGTTGCGAATTGCGACAGTATTCTAACTTTTTCTTACGTTCTGCGTTAAAGAATCATGAAAAAACTACAATTTATCCTTTTCCTTATCGTACCACTCGTAAATTTTGGTAGTGTCTTCTATTTTGATTCTCAATTTGAAGATGACGCCAGGGTACTCATTCAGCCCGCTGGCTACGCCTTTTCTATCTGGGGCCCTATTTTTCTGGGAATGATTATCTACAGTTGGTTTCAGCTGAAATCCGAGCGGGTAGATAGTCCGTATTTGCGTACGGCCACCATCGCCGGAATTTTTGCCGCGCTGGCTTCCATCAGTTTTGTTCCCATAAGTTATACCAATATTCAATGGCTGGGATTTGTCAATATCCTCTGGCATCTAATTGCGCTAGTTATATTATTTATTTCCTTACGTAAACAGATTGAGTTGGAGAAAAATCCCAATACGCACTGGTATTACTTACCTACGCAAATGTATCTGGGATGGATTTGTGCCGCCACGGCGGTATCCGCGGCGCTGATGCTTACGGAAGCCGGCGTTAATTTACCAATAGAACAGCAAGTGACTATTACGGCCGTTATCATTGGCGCATTAGTATTGATTGGAATTTTTATGGCCTTTCAAAAGGGAATGGTCGTACCGCTGGTATTTATCTGGGCATCCATTGGGATTATTGCAGAAAACGGAACCTATCCGACGATCAAGTATGCCAGTATCGCAGCGATTATTATTCTGGCCGTGGTTAGTTTATCACAAATTATTAAACGAAAGCGTTTGGCTTTTTAGAATGCCTTTCGCTGTTTGTTATTGACTATTGGTCCTCTTCAATCGCGGTACGGAGGCAGGTTAAGATTGATAGTCTCTAATTCATATCCCCGATATTTTTCCAAACCGCTTTCCCGATTTCTGTGGTTAAAGTCTCCAGGTAATAGCTTCCGCCCGCTACATCTTTTACCCGGTCCAGAAAGGATTCCATCTTTAAAATATGCTGCACATTACGGGCAATGCGGCGATAAAATGCGGAACGATCTTCCTCTCCTTCACTTGCTGGCAAAACCGTCAAAAAATCCGCTCCTCCGAGCGCCGCAGCCATGGCCATCGTAGTGGCCCGAATCATATTTTGGTTGGGATCTTCCGTCTGACTACTCATATCAAAATCAACCATTATTTTTGGATAAATAGTGGCTTCCAATCTATAGGCTCGGAGAACATTTGCCCATAGAACCCGTAAGGCTCGCAACTTGGCTATTTCGAGAAAAAAGTCTGTACCAATTTTCATTTTAAATACCATCTCGGGAGCTACCGAAACATCTTCTGACTTTTCGAGTCCATCTACGCCGTTTTTAATCAATGTTGTCAATTGATCAACCGGATCTCCAAAGGGTGCTTCGATACACCATATTTTAAAATTCGGCAAATGGCTGTTCTTCCAGTTTTGCAGTGCTTGATCTGGCATTCTCATACCATCAACGGATCCATAAAAAGCATTTTTATCTCCTATTTTTTCGGCTAAAATTTTAGCAAATTCCGATAGTACCTCAAGTGGGTTAATCTTTTTGCTAATCGTAAAATGGGTATGAATATAAGATGGTTCGACTTGGTCAAATAACTTAATAAAATCCGCAGTTGTTAACTTCCGGTCAACGGCAATTTTTATCGCTTCTACCCCGTTTTCCAGTGCGTGCAATATCGCTTTGTTAGTCAGGCTTAAATCTTCGTCCAGCAAAAATGACTCTCCAATCAACCATTGGTTTCCTTCGGTATTCCGGGCAATGGGACCCCCTGGCTCGGATATTGTGTCCGCGTGGTGAAAAGGAGATAAACTAATATTTTCTCCTACCCGATGGTTGAGGGCCTTCCGATCTTTTCCTTTCAGATCCGCCGTTATTTTAGCCAACCAGGCTTCCGCCGAAATTGCCTCGAATTCTTTAAATAAATTATCCTGATGCTCCATTAAATTTCCTTTATAAAACCTGGTGTAACGCACCCTTTTCCGGATAAAAAATCATCCCCGGGGCGACAACTGATTCTTCCGCTAAAATAAGTAATTTATCTTGCTTAAATCAGTTCTTTTTTTACAACCTTTTTTGTATATTAATGTTATCTTTGTAAGCTAGATACCTCTTTAGACTTAATCTAAATAATTTTATTCGATGAATAACACAAGACAAATATACCTGGATAATAATGCGACAACTCCCTGTGATCCGCGCGTAGTGGATGAGATGATCCCATATTTCTACGAAAAACACGGAAATGCGGCCAGTCGTAACCACCCTTTTGGCTGGATTGCCGAAGAAGCGGTGGATTATGCCCGGGAGCAAATTGCGAATCTGATCAACGTTGATTCAAAAGAAATTATCTTCACTTCTGGTGCCACCGAAGCAGATAATCTGGCGCTCAAGGGCGTATTTGAAATGTATCAGCGTAAAGGTAACCACATTATTACCTTAAAAACGGAACACAAAGCGGTTTTAGATGCTTGTAAGAAGATTGAAAAGATGGGCGGTGAAGTAACTTACCTGGATGTAGATAGCGAAGGATTAATTGATCTGAAAGCGCTCGAAGCAGCCATTACTGATAAAACGATCCTGGTATCTGTTATGTGGGCCAACAATGAAACGGGTGTTATTCAGCCTATGAAAAAAATCGGTGAAATCTGCGAAAAACACGGTGTTCTCTTTATGAGCGACGCAACGCAGGTGGTCGGAAAAATTCCCGTAGATCCCAAAGCAACGGGGGTTCACTTGATGGCATTTACCGGACACAAAATGTACGGACCAAAAGGAGTTGGTGCATTGTACGTTTGCCGAAAAAACCCAAGAGTGAAAGTTACCGCTCAGATGGATGGTGGCGGACACGAGAGAGGAATGCGTTCCGGAACTTTAAACGTTCCGGGTATTGTTGGATTCGGTAAGGCGGCTGAAATTGCTTCTAAAGAAATGCACCAGGA
Source organism: uncultured Saprospiraceae bacterium (assembly GCA_938015415.1). Taxonomy (GTDB): domain Bacteria; phylum Bacteroidota; class Bacteroidia; order Chitinophagales; family Saprospiraceae; genus JALZUU01. Next base: position 24,641 of record CALLPK010000044.1, on the reverse strand, counting down.
TGCCGAGCGTTTATCCAAGTTACGGGATAAGCTGGAAAATGCCTTGATAGCCGCAATGGAGGAAGTCTATATCAACGGTAGTAAGGAACACCGAATGCCACACGTCTCCAACCTTTCTTTCAAACACGTAGAAGGAGAAGGATTAATGATGACTTTTAACCAGAATATCGCCCTTTCTTCCGGTTCTGCTTGTACATCTGCTTCTCTGGAGCCATCTTACGTACTGGTTGCTCTAGGCTTGGGAGATGATTTGGCACACTCTTCCTTGCGTTTTAGTCTGGGTAGATTTACGACCGAAGAAGATATTGACTATACCATAAAAGCTATTACCCAGGGTGTAAATCACATGCGCGATCTCAGCCCGATTTGGGAAATGTACAAAGAAGGGGTAGATATTGATAGCATTGAATGGTCAGAACATTAAAACGTAATTTTTGTTTCTAACTATAATATCCTTTTAACAGCGTTAAATACTTAAAAATCTTTAAAAATATATAATTATGGCATATTCAGAAAAATTGCTCGATCACTTTAAAAATCCACGCAACGTGGGAACAATGGATAAGAGCCAAAAAAATGTGGGTACTGGATTAGTAGGTGCACCTGAGTGTGGTGACGTGATGCGTTTACAGATTGAAGTAGACGAGGAAACTGGAAAAATCAAGGACGCAAAGTTTAAAACTTTTGGTTGTGGTTCTGCCATCGCTTCTTCTTCACTTGCAACGGAGTGGTTAAAAGGAATATCTGTTGATGATGCTTTGGCGATTGACAACATGAAAATTGTGGAAGAACTTGCTTTACCACCCGTAAAAATTCACTGTTCTGTACTGGCCGAAGATGCAATTAAAAGTGCGATCGCCGATTACCAGCAAAAGAACGGAATTGAGGTCAAAGAGACGGAGAAGTCCGGACATTAATCCATTTTTTTCTACGCAAAATATTAGATTATGGTATTTGTAGCAGATAGTGCAAAAGAAAGAATTGACCATATTCTCGCCGAACAAAACTTGGATGAGAAAGAATTTTTCGTGCGCGTGAGTGTCGTCAGTGGTGGTTGTTCCGGTCTTTCTTACAAGATGGACTTTGACAACGAATCTCAGCCTAACGATCAGGTTTTTGAGGACAATGGCGTCAAAGTAGTAACGGACCTGAAGAGTTTTCTATACTTATGTAATACCACCTTAGAATTTTCGGGTGGACTGGAAGGAAAAGGATTTTATTTTAATAATCCAAATGCGGAACGCGAGTGTGGATGTGGTGAGAGTTTTGCGGTTTAAGTAAAAATGCACTTAAAATATAAAATTAAAGCCCGGAACGATTTGATCGCTCCGGGCTTTAATTATTTCTGTTTAATCCTTACGGATGAGGATTAAAGATCGACAGATGATTTATCTCTTTTTCTTATTCTTGATGGCTTTTCCATAATTTCCGAACAGACCACCGATTCTCAATCCGATTGAAAAAGCGTTATTATCATACCCTAATATATCTCCTCCTAATAATTCATCATCATTAAAACGATCAAAAGTAGCACCATTACTTTCAAATCCATAACTACCTCCGTAATAATGATAACCAATATAGATATCAAATGCAGCTCGGTTGGATAAAATCCATTGCTTACCGAGTTCTATTCCAATATGTGCAGAAGAACGGGTCGTCCTGGTATTACCTTGCTGAAATCGATCCCTCTTTTCTGCCGTATAAACATATCCAGCTAATAACCTGAAGTATCCACCTGCTGATATGTGCTTAGGACGGTAACCATCTCCCTTAAAAACAGAACCAATTTTCAATTTATAACCGACAGAGAATCCGATTCCTGACAGTTCGCTATTGTTTCTGTTAATTCCCAACCCTGGGATTTTCAAACTATATTCTAAACTTGAAGAAGGATCAATCGCCCGTTCGTAAGTAAGAATGGTAAATCCAACGTTAATGGCTGTAAAATTAAGTTTGATGTTTTGATTGCGATCGTCTACAAAGTAGGCTACATCCTGATTAGGCCCTTCCTCTTTAATTTTTTCCCCATAGGAAAATTTTATTTCCCGAATCAAGGAACGATCCATCACAAAGACAATCCCTTCAACGTCGCGATAATCTACATATTTGATTTCCGTGTCTGAGACTTCTTTAATGATGACTTTCATCTTTTTACCATCTTTCTTGGTAATAATGTCTTGTCCAAATAAATTGCCCGAACCAAGGAGGCAGCAAAGGCAGGTAATAAAAATTACCAGAAAATGTTGTTTAAAATTCATAGCTAATAAATTTATGTAAAGGTTAATTAATTGAAGTTATTATAGTATTTAAGTGACGGCTGATTTGCGTACAACCCTATGCAGCAACCTTGGAAACCATCTTTTCAGATAAACGGCCAATCGCTCTTTTCCTCCAATATACGCTTCGTAATTACCCCGATTGATCGCTCTGATGATATGTTGCGCACATTCATTAGGAGACATCCCATTTTCCTGCGCATTATCCATCATTTGTTGTGCCGCGCCACTTCCCGTCAGTGCATTATGGGATATATTGGTCCGGATAAAACCTGGACATACCAATGTAACGCCAATATTATCGTCTTCGTGTTCGAGCCGTAACGCGTCAAAAAAACCGTGTAATGCGTGCTTGGCACCACAATATCCAGATCGTAATGGAGAAGCAAATTTTCCCATCAGACTGGTAACCACCGTGTAATGTCCAGATTTTTGTTTTACAAAAACCGGCAATACCGCCTTACTCAAAGCAACCGTTCCTAAATAGTCAATATCCATTAAACGCTTATAAACGTCCATTTTAGTATCTAAAATAAGCGATCGTTGTGATATTCCACCATTGTTAACCAGATAATCAATCTGGTCGAAGTGAAGGAGGGCTTTCTTCACTTTGGCTTCCATTTCCTGGTATTGCTCTAAGTCCAAAGGCAAAACCAAACAATTATCACTGGACATCTTTAATTTTGATTTTACCCGTTCTAGCTCAGCCTGCCGACGAGACGATAAAATCAGTCGGGCGCCCAATTCAGCAAATTCTTCTGCTAATGCTTCTCCAATTCCGGAGGAAGCTCCCGTAATCCACACCACTTTATTTTTAAAATTCATGAAGCAAATTTAATATTAAGTATAGAAGCTGTTTAAAAATAATTTATTATTTAAGTTTTTCGTTGACAAAATACGATAAAATCAGCTTCTGGCATTCTATTTGTTTAGTAAATGTTGTTGCCAATCGATACCCACTAATTCCCTCCCCGCAACAAATTCCCCCTTATCATTGAAGTTGTTATTTTATCACTATATTTCTTTAATTTTTTTTTAAATTTCTAAATCCATGACATGAAAAAACTAGAAAAACTCCAATGTGAGCTTCCAACTTCCGCCGTATTAAATCGACATCAGTCGATCAGCCTTAAAGGAGGTGGTGACAAAAGAAAGGATCGTCCTTCTGATGTGATCTCCTCAAGAGTTAAGACATCTGCAGATGCAGTATCAGTTACTGCAAGCATAAGCGGATAGAACAAACTACGGCGAAGATGTGAGTCTTCAAAAAAATAACGAATTAGTGCGATTTTGCGCTAATTCGTTTTTTTTAGCACACTACTTGCATTAGACTATACTAATAAAACTAAAAAACCAATAACTCTTATTTAATGAAAGACTTCATTACTAAAATTCTTCTAATTGGTATATCTATAATAGTACAGCTATCTTTCCTCAGTGCTAAGCAACCATTTAATATGGATAGTCTGAAGGTAGTACTTATGCACGCTACCGAAGACAAAACCACGGAGAGTCTCCTCCGTATGGCCGCAAGAACATCCCACAAAGACTTCAATACCGCAATTGCCTACATTTATATTGCTCGCGATCAAGCAGCAAAAGCCAAGAATAAAAAAGATTTATTTAATATTAACCGGGAGATGGGATTTGTTTTTGAAGAGAACAACCATTTGCAGAATGCGCTCAATAGCTATAATACTTGTATGGATATTGCGCAAGAGTTTAATGATAATGAATTAAAATTAACGATCTACACCGACCTGGCCATCGTTTATGAAAAAATGAGTAAATACGCGATCGCCAAAAATTATCATCTTAAAGCCATTGATCTCGCCGAAAGAGAAGGAGATATCGAAACAGTTGAAAATGGTTACCACGGTTTGGGATCGCTCTACGAAACAGTAGGCGAATATGAAAAGGCAATTGATTATTATTTTAAATCCCTCAATATTGCCGAGCAGCGAAAATCAACCGAGGGTATGATCATTACCTTGCAGAGTATCGCCAACACCTATCGCCACCTTAAACACGAAAAAGAATCCCTTGAAACCATCGAGCGGGCGTACAACATGGCCGTTAAACTCGATCATAAAAAATTAATCGCCTTTACACTCTACGATTTCGGACATATCCTTACCTCTTTTGGAAAATATCAGGAGGCACTGACCAAGCAAAAAGCTTCTCTGCTCGTTTACCGTCAAAGTGAAGACGGTATTTCTATTTCCCGTGGATTGGTTAACATTGCCGAAATTTATACCCACCTGGAATTATACGACGAAGCAGAATCCTACTTTATGGAGTGTTTTGACTACGAAAAATATTTAAGTACCCTGGAGAATGCCCGACTGTATAATCGCTTGGGTGAATTGTATCTAAAGCAAAATAAAATTGATACCGCAGAGGTTGCTTTCAAAAAAAGTCTGGTCTTTTCTAAAACCGGAGATTACCGGGAACTGACCCAGCAAAACAATTACGATTTATATAAAATAAATCAAAATAAAGGCAATACTGAATTAGCCTTACAATATTTAGAGACCTACACTGAACTCAGTGATTATGTTCTCAATCAACAACGGACGGATCGTATCACCGAATTGCAATTTAAGTTTGATGTTGAAAAAAATGATAAAGAATACCAAGCCTTGATGCTTCGTCAGAATAAAATGATGTTTGCTATTATCTCCATTACACTGATTCTACTAATTGTCGGTTTGGGATCTATGGTAAAGCTCAAAGAAAAAAACAATATAAATCTTCGTAAAAAATCAGAAGAGATCGAATCACAAAACATTCGACTGGCGGAAAATAATGAAGTATTATCACAGTTTGTTTACGTAGCCGCACACGATCTGAAAGAACCACTTAGAAACGTAGGAAGTTTTGTTAGTTTGATACAAAAAAAATGGGGTAAAGATTTTAACGAAGAAGCCAACGAATATATGGGGTATGTGACCTCTGGGGTCACCCGAATGAATAATTTGCTGGGAGACCTACTGGCCTATTCCCGCATTACCTCATCCATAGCAGAGAATGAGCGAACCACGCTAGGTGATATTCTGGAAGATGTTACGGGCAATTTGAGAGAAAAAATTGTTTCCAACAAAGCAGTACTAAATTTTCCTTCTGAAAAAATTGATTTACAAATCAGCCGGGTTCATCTCTTACAACTCATGCAAAACCTGATTGGTAACGGATTAAAATTTATTCCTAAAGATCGACTTCCAATTATTACCGTAGCGACAAAACTCACTTCCGAAGCTTTTATCATCAGCGTAGCGGATAACGGAATCGGAATTAATGAGGATTACAGCCACAAAGTTTTCAACTTATTCCATCAACTTGATAAGCGAGCAGGTTATGAAGGTACGGGTATTGGATTGACTATTTGTAAAAATATTGTGGATAAGTACAACGGTAAAATTTGGTTTGATTCGGTACTCACCGAAGGAACTACTTTTCATATTAGCTTACCACCTGAGACTTTTATTGGCGCCAGTAAAACGGGAATGCCTAAGATTGAAGCAGAGACGGTTCTTGGTTAAATCAAGGTTTGCCTAACCTGTCACTTGTCGATAATCGCCCGGCGTATCTATATCCTTTAATATATTGGGTTGCAGCATGTCCAGCTGACGAACCTCTTTTTTATTCTTACGAATAATTTTCCGGCAACCTTCCGGGTCCGTATGTTCCAATAATTCTTTTCGGTAATAGCTGGAAAAAATAACCGGATGACCCCGGTGTTGCTGATGGACTGGCTGAACAATCAGGCGCGGATAATTATCTATATTTTTTAAAAAAAAATCTACAATATCGTCGTAATCTTTTGCAGTTAGCAAAGGCATATCAGACAAACAAATCATATACCCTTTCACTTTTTCTTCTACCGCTTCGATTCCAGCCTGAATGCTACTGGTCATTCCACTAAGGTGATTTTCGTTAAATACCTTTTTGACTTCCGATGGTAAGACTGCCCCAACTTGTTCAGCATCGTGCCCAAGTACAACCGTAAAATCAGTCAATTGACTTTGCTGGATTTCTTCCACCTGATGCTGAATCAATGGACGACCGCGGTAAGGAAGTAGCAGTTTGTTTTCTGTTCCCATTCTGCGCGAACTTCCCGCAGCTAATAAGATCGCAGCTATTGAATCCATTCGGGAAAATACTTTTGTACTTTTTTAATTTTAGGAACACCTACGCCTAACATATAGCGATCGTTTGGATTTTTTTTGTAATAATCCTGGTGGTAATCTTCCGCCTCCCAAAACTTAGTGAATGGTGCTACCTCCGTTACGATGGGCTTGGGAAATTTTTTCGCATCCGTTAATTTTTTTATGGTCGCTTCGGTCATCTTTTTTTCTTCCGGGGTTCGGTAGTAGATAGCTGAGCGATATTGTGCACCAACATCATTTCCCTGACGATTAAGCTGGGTCGGGTCGTGGGCGACAAAAAAGACATCCAATAACTTTTGGTAAGTAATAATTTCCGGATCGTAGTAGATATCAATCGCTTCGGCGTGGGTCGTTTTACCGTAAGAAACCTGCTTATACGTTGGATTATCTTCTTTCCCACCAGAGTAACCACTCACCACTTCTTTGACCCCTTTCAACTGATCAAAGGAAGCTTCGGTACACCAAAAACAGCCACCCGCAAAGGTAGCAACAGCCAGATTATCACTTAGATTTACCTGTTTGGCAAAATCCGACGCTGGTTGATTATTGTCGGTAACTTTTCGATTACTCTGACCACAGGCCACCAAAAAGAAAAGGATAGTGAGAGAAAAAAGGATATTGATTTTCATAGGTTATCTTTTATTTGGAACCAGTTAAAAATAATTACTTCGCATACTTTTAACAAAAAATAACTCAATCTGTTGTCAGTCCAGACCCAAAATTAATAAATATGACCGCTTCCGGTCTTTTACCCTTTTTATAAATATCCAAAACAATAAAGCCCGAAATAACTGACGTTACTCCGGGCTGAACTACATAATACTGTTATTCTTAGGTAAGGTTTCTGCTTATCGAATGGTATAGGAAACGCCTACTCCGTAGGTAATTCCCGTTTGAAATTCGTAATAAATATATTCGTCACCAAGATATTCAGAAGATTGTCGGTAAGCACTATTCAGTAAATTCTTAGCAGAGAATCGCAGACTTAAATCTTTGAATCTCTTGGAGATCGTAAAGTCCAGTTGTGAACGACCGCGATCGTAGATGTCTGGATTTCCTTCGTTAGAGATAATCGCCAGTTTATCACCCGTCGTATTTAGAGATAAGGAAGCATCTAGCCCCATATCAATATTTGAGTATAAAAGCGAAGTATTAAGGATGTAGTTGGCCTGACCTTCGAATGGACGACTTGTTGGATCTAATCCTAAATTATCTTCGTCGGGAACATCTGAATTAGAATTTATCAACGAAAGATTCGTGCTAAACTTAAAGTTTTTCAACGCAGGTACTAATGATCCCAAATCTTTTCTCAATTCAATTTCTATCCCGTAAAGATTGGCATTTTCAACATTCTTGTATTGGAATACGTTTCCTGGCTCTCTTAATCGGAATAGCGTAATCGCATCTTCAAAATCTTTGTAATAACCACTAACGGCGATTAACTCACCTGGCTTTAAGAACCATTCCCAGCGTAAATCAAAATTTTGCACTTTTGTTCGATTCAAGTTTGCATTTCCAAGATAGATCGTATTGGTTAAAGGATCAAAAGATTCAAAAGGTGCAATCTCTCTCATGTTAGGTCGTGCGATTGTGCTGCTGTAAGATGCTCTCAAGTTCATGTTATCGTTCAAAGCATAAATAAGATTGGCAGAAGGAAGTACATCCAATTGATCAATCTCACCAGGAACCCGGCTGGTATCCGCACTGACCACAAAAATATCCGTCTTTTCTACTCTGGCTCCTCCAACAAATTTCAAGTCTTCGGTAATCGGTAAGGTAGCCATCAAATAGGCAGCTTTTACTTCGTCCGTTCCCGTATACTGGTTTTGAGCCTGCGTACGATCCTGTAAATAATTGCCTAAGATAAATCCTCCGAGTGGCTCAAACTCACCAATCACTCCAATATTTCCGTCGCTCAAGTATTCGTCCGTATTTCCATTATATCTTTCTCCCGCTGAATTATTCTCTTCGATTTGGTAACGAAACTCCGTAAAATCTCTGCTTTTATCAGTGTACAAGCCACCTACTTTAAATTTCATGTTATTTTTTAAAGGAAGGGTGATATCTAGTTTATAATCTCTTTGTACATCCGCCAGATCCCGGTAAAAAATGAAAGGTCTTTGTACGTTAGATTGGGGAATTCGATAATTTTCGCTTTCGGTATTAAATTCATTTTCAAAAAATCGACGATCAGGATCGATCATAGAAGAATTTGCCTGACTCCATTTCCATTCAACCAATAAATTATTAGCGGCAGGAATTGCGTGGCTACCTCCTACCTGGATATTTTTCATTTCTCTTTCTCGGAAAAACAATTCTCGTCCTTCCAGAACGTCTGGTAATACAATATTATCCGGACGCTCCCCAGTAAGAAAACGAGAGGATTTATCCGCACTATGATTATAAATTGTGTTGAGTGAGATCGTATTCAGGCTGTTGATTTTGTAAGATAATCCAACCATTCCGTTTACGGTAGAAGACTCATTACTCAAAGTTTCTTGGAAGTCTCCCTCGTTAAACAGATCACCCGCATTGATGTCAAAAAGACTCCAGTTTCTTCGGGTATAATCAGCCAAGTGCGTATATTCTTTCTTAAAAGAAGCAGAAGCAATTACGCCCAGTGCACTTTTTCCAAAGTTATACTGGTTACCAAAAGTGATACCATATCCATGGTCAATAGCAGAAGTTTTCTCACTAGGAGTAAACTGTTTGCTCACCGAATTGATCGCTGCATCCGCTGCGTTCGCAAGTACTTGTCCTTCGTCCTCGTAGTTTATTCTGGTAAGAATGGGTAAATTACTTCCCAACTCAAAAGTACGAGCAACATCGGCGCGGTCGAGTACTTCGGAACGGCTGCGGGTACCATCATCATACCCCCAATAATCCGTATTTCCTCCCTGGTGGGTTAAGAAATTATTGTTGAAATTATTCTGTTTATTGTACCCGGCACTCGAAGTAAAAGTAAGACTAAACTGTTCCGGAAAACTTTTCGTTTTGATATCCACTGCTCCTCCCGTAAAGGTACCGGGTTGGTCGGGTGTGAATGTTTTGGAAGTGATAATATTATCTAACAAGTTAGCAGGAATCAAATCCAGCTGGGCACCATTACGGTAAGGATCAGAACTGGGAATGACCAGACCATTTAATTGCGTAAGTGAATAACGATCTCCTAATCCCCGGATATAAATATATTTTCCACCACTCACGGTTGCTCCGGTAACTTTTTTCATCGCTCCGGCAGCATCACTGACGGCCAGTTTGGCCATTTCCTGAGAAGAAATACCATCTTGAATTTTATCTGATTTTTTTTGCATTAATAAAACGGCATTTTCAGACCGTTCGATTACTTTAGCGGTAACGATAATATCTAAATCCAGTTCTACACCTCCTTCGGACATGGTCGCATCGAGATAAGTAACTTCTTTATCTTTTACTTCTACCGCTTCAATTTTCGTATCAGCATAACCGATATAGGAAACCACTACCGTGTAAGTTCCGGGTTCCACCTTCAGCTGATATTTACCTTCAAAGTCAGTAGAAACGCCATTGGTAGTACCCTCGATAACGACGTTGGCACCGATCAAACCATCACCAAATTCGGCGTCGATAATCGTACCGCTAATGGTTCCTTGAGCAAAAAGATTCATGGTGAAAAGCATCCAACAGATGCCAAAAAGTATAAACTTTTTCATTGAAATAAATTTGTGAGTATCACGAAAAGTTTTATTAATGACGACTCGGTTTAACAGTATTGATGTAATTAAAATATTCTAGCAATTTTATCTTTGTACGTTGAATTTCTGCGTTACGACTCCGTCTTTTGTCTGTAAAGACACAATGTATAATCCATTTGCAAGACCGGTTACATCCACCTGAAAAGAGTTTTCTCCAGCATTGGTCTGTCCCAGGTTCAAGGTGCTAACCACACGACCGTTCAGATCAATAACCTGTACATTGATAGGAGAAGTAGTTGGAAGGCTGAAGTTAAAACGAGCTTCCTCTGTCGCTGGATTAGGAATGGCCGTAGAGAGTGTCACTCCTTTTTTATTTTCCGCAAAATCTACCGTAGAAGTAGAAATATCACCTAAGTATCCGTAAGCATCCAGTGCCGTCCAACCTTCCAGCCAAAGGTTATCTCTAAAAGCACCACGAAAATCAGTCACGTCTACCCCAGCCTCGGTGGGAGTTGCCACGTTGGCTAAAAGAGGAGAAGCATTCGTAGCCGGTCGCGGATCTAATCGGTTATCAGGTAAGCGGGAAATACTTGCGATCTGTGGATCAATATTTTCAAGACCAGAGATATCAAAAGCGTTACCCGGATCAATCTCAAAGCTGCCGAAATTGAAAGCAATATTATTGGCAAATACCGTTTCGCCCGCATTTAAGCGATCAATGGAAGAATCTTGTACCCGAACGACCCCACCTTGAATATCTGTCCATACACAATTCCACATTTGAACTGCCCCGTCTTGCTTTAAGCGCAAACCATTACTGTTTCCTGTTTCGACACCAGAACCAATAAAAGTACCATTGTAAATTCGTCCTACTGTTTTGGGTCCTAAATCTGCTCGTTCAGATCCATCATATTCTACTGCGTTATCTCCGATCTCAGCGGAAATATCTTGCTGGATCGAAAAAGCATACTGAATATAACCATCCCAGGATTCATCTACATCAAAAGCATCGTCTCCCTGAAAAGCAATCGCCGCGTGGGTAATATTTACCGTTCCACCAAAAATTTCAATACCATCATCAGAATTCGCAAAAACTTCGATATAGTCGATCTCCGTACCGCTTCCAACTCCACCCAGCGTCAGTCCGTTAATTTCGTTGTCCGCAGCGATGGTACTTCCTCCGTGTCGAATGGATACATATTTTAGTATTCCAGAATTATCCATTGGATCATTCCCTCCGTACAGAACTCTGGGTTCGTTCTCTGAAGAAATACCTTCGACCGAATCATCCCCTCCGTCTTCTCCAACGGGAGCATTACCTAAGATGATTAACCCTCCCCAGGTTTTATTATCCACCGCAGTAAAATCAATGCTAATAGATAAATTATCAAATTCTCCAGTAAAAATGACAGGATTATCTACGGTTCCAACTGCATTGATCTGCGCGTCACGGGCAATAATCAGTGCCGTGGTAGCATCGCCATTTGATCCGGCCACTTTTGCTCTCACAACCGTCCCGGGCTCGATATTTAATACGCCTCCCGCTTCCAGATAAACGTAACCATCTAACAGATACTCAGTATCATTAGTCCAGTTATAAGTTTGACCGCCTACTAAATCACTATCTGTAATGACTGTTTGTGCAGAAATATTACTAGTTAAAAAAGCGAGTAAAAGAAATAAAGTGTAAAATTTTGTGTTCATCTTTTTTAATTTTCATGAGTGAACCAATTGGTCTTTCAGAGTTTCACGGCAAAGTTATGGGTGATTTAGGTTAATCACTAATGTGGGGCTTTAAGTTATTGTAAAAAATACAGGAAGGTCGAAAGGATAGTTAATAGTGTGGTAAAGAATTGTTTACAAAAAATTAATATTAGAACTGGAAATTTCAGTGACTTCTATCGTATCAGCATTTTTTTGTCATAATTTTCTTTTTTTTAGATAGAAAAGAACATTTAATACTATATATTATTGAAAATAATATGTATTTTGTGACTTCTCATCCAAGTTTTACGTATAAATAGTGTATGAACAGGATGTTAAATCAAGGTTTGTTCATTTCCTATAATAGTGGAAATTCTAACCAGGGTTTATCTCCAATCAAAGAGCAATCAAAGATTTTTTTTCACCATAAAAAACATAAATAGATATGTTAGATCAATTAATGAGCGCCGTTGGCGGAAACGTAATTAGCGAACTTACCGAAAAGACAGGAATCAACGCTGAGCAGGCGAAGTCCATTTTACCAGTAGCACAAGAGAGTTTACAATCCGGGTTGATGGAGCAAGTAACGGGCGGTAATATGAATGGCATTTTAGGAATGTTCAACAGCAGCGGAAGCGGCTTGACGGGTAATCCTATCTTTGCGGCCATCAAAGCGAAATTTGCGGCGGGTGTAATGTCCAAATTAGGCGTTCCAGATAGTGTAGCGGGCATGGTTGCCGGTACTGGAATGAACAGCATGATCAGCGGAATTACTGGTCAACTAAAAGGTGACAGCGGTGAAGTTACTCAGGACGACCTGATGAGTAAATTAGGACTCGGTGGTGGACTGGGCGATTTGGCTAAAAATGCTTTAGGTGATAAACTGGGTGGACTGGGCGATATGGCCGGTGGTCTTGGTAACGCAGCTAAAGGTTTGACTGGCGACGCTGCCGGTGGATTAGGCGATGCTGCCAAAGGTTTAGGAGACAAACTGGGCGGAATGTTCGGTAAGTAATCTCGACTTGGAAGTTATTTAAATAGCTTCTTATTAAACGACTATAAAAACACTCCGGGGTTATCTCCGGGGTGTTTTTTTTGCAGCAATAAGTTTATTTCGTATTTTAGGTGCGGCAGTTCTTTATAACAAATTTTAAACATCTTCTTTATGCGTTTGCTTATTCTTTTTTCTATTTCAATTCTACTTTTTCAGGGTTGCTCGGATAAATCTTCCAATGATCCGGATGTTGTATTGTTTTTAGTAGAAACATGGCCTACGGAATGGACTGAAAACGGAATAAAAGATTTACAATCCTATCCTACACTGAGAAAATTAACTGAAAACGGTGTGATCTTTACACAAGCATTTACCGCAAGTCCAGAAACTGACCTAGCCAAAAAAACTTTGATTTCGGGTATGCATACCGGAAATTTACTGTCAAATAATTTTGATGATAAAAACCTTGATAACTTTAAAAATGCTTTGTTAAAAAAGGACTATCAATTGTTTGATTATTCCACCGTATCAGGTTGGCCTGATAACAACAAGGATAAGCCATCTATTCATATTTTCAGACTAGACTTAAATCTGCTGCAATTGGAAAAGGAAATGGCAGATGCTTTGGCAGCTACTACTGAAAATGACCTGATTGTACTAACTGCTTTATCAGGGCCAGGAGCTGCGTACAGCGAGAACAGCCTGCGCATACCCCTAATTTTTTATACAGGAGATAACAAAGTAAAAAAAGGAATCAGCCAACAAGCAATTTATACCGCCGATCTCTTTCCGACCATCGCTGATTTTTTAAAAATACCTTACGATGTTAACACGCCCGACGGAAAGTCTTTTTATAAAAACATCAAAAACCCCGCTACCCCACCCGACGACCGTATTTTATACTGGAGATCGCCGGATAAAAATGGTCCGGAAATTTTGCGATATAATCAATGGAAAATGCGACGGGAAAATCCCGAAGCCGAATGGCAATTATTTGATATGATCACCGATCCGGAAGAAACGGATAATGTATCAGCGTATCACCCTGGGAAGTTTGAGAAATTTCAGGAGTGGATTAAGAAAATTGAATAGTTAATCTGCAATCCGGGATTGTTCCTTAAAGTGTGTCGGTGCGCAAGCTTTATCTTATGAATTCAAGGTGCGGGATGCCAAATGACACACTTAGTTGTATAACCTCTGCAATCCTCATTTTCAGAATAAAAAAACTTCCCTGTTTACTTACCTTTAATTCGCTTCCACAACGTTACAAACGTCTCACTAATCGACTCTTGTCTTTCACGGGTTTGATGCGCGCTGATCTTCCCGTTTTTTTCTTCTAAAATAAATTTAAAAATATAATCTTCGTCGGAAATTAAGCCTTCACTCCCCGTCCCAAAACGCAGGTCATTGAGTTGTAATTCCCCTTTTTTATTCGTCACCACATTATAATAATCATTAGAAAACCATTCCAGTATCTTGATGGTTTCGTCATTTTCGTAGGCAGCTAATTTTTCGTGTCCTTTTGGAATTCTGACCAAATCATTGACCATCGGTTCTTTATCCAGCAACGAATATTTTCCGTAGTAAAAGGCATCCTCACTTTCCGCCAGACAATTCCAAAGTATATTATTAAAAATAGTTGGTGAGGTCATATAGCGCTCCCAAACAATCTGGTCCCGGATCATCGTGTTTTCAAAAACTGTATCAATTCTGCTTTTATTCCAAAAAGTAAAAATAAGATAAGCGGTACTCAAGCCCAGACCAAAATAATTAAATAGAGACCGGAGTCGGGAATTTCTAAAGAGTCGAGCTGCCAGCCACAAACCGATGATTAAAGGCAACGTATAGATCGGATCAACCACCGAAACATTATTAAGTGCCACCCGGTAATCGGAGAATGGTTGAAAAACCTGCGTCCCGTAGGCCGTACAACAGTCTAGCAGCGGATGGGTAAAAATCGCCCAAAACAACAACCACGACCAGTCTTTCCAACTGGCATTTACCTCGGTTAACTCCGCCCGATAATAGCGCACTTTGAGCCAATGTGCCAACGCTATTCCTATTAAAACAAACCCAATAATCGTTGGATAAAATGGATCGCCTCCGGTCAAAATCGGAATGGCAGAAATGACCGTGGCCACGGCGGTAAAAAACAACATCGCTCCAAAAATTACCAGTGATTTATACCCTTTAGTTTTGTAAATGCCACTTTCATACAGGCGATGTACCAGCCATCCCAACGCGATCGGAAAAGTAGCCGCAAACAAAAACGAATGACTAATGCCTCGGTGGAACGCCAGCGCCGTCATCTCATCAGTAACAAAATTAGCCAGAATATCCAGATCGGGAATCGTACCTCCGACGGCCCCCCAGACCATGGCCCGGTTTCCTACTTTTTTTCCTAAAACGGCTTCGCCAACCGCTGCGCCTAAGGCTATCTGTGTAAATGAATCCATGTAGTACTAAATGCTTATGGTGGGTACAATGTTTGCTTAACGGATGCAAATTAAACAAAAAGAGCCTTCGTTATCAACGAAAGCTCCTGATCTGAGTAGGATAATATTTTCTCGCAATCTACTGCTTGGTAGCGGTAGCAACGCAGCTTTCCGAATCAGTGTTGTCTGCGGCGGTATAGGTGATCACCAGTGTGTTATCCGATAATTCTCCGGTACCAGCGAAAGTAATGCCATCAGACAATTGAGAAGGAATCGTAAGAGTACTTCCATTGATCGTTGCATCCATCACTTCTTCCCAATCCCATAAATTAGTGATCGTTACTCCATCGTCACTACTGGTGACATCCGCAATGCTCAAACTATAGGTATAAGTTACACCGTCACATACTTCTGAAACGTTATAAGCACCAATAAAGTCTGCTTTGTTCGGCTCGTCGTCATCATCTTTACAACCTGAAAAAGCAACCATTGAGACGGCTAATAACAGTAAATAAAAACTTAAATTAAATGTGATTTTTTTCATTCTGTGTGTTTTTTTGAAAAATTATTCAATAAAGTGAAAATCGTTATACTGATTTTAGTAGAAAATGTTCCTTAAAATCAAACCATCCAACGTCATAATAGCTTAAAATATTTTAGAACAACAAAGTGTTTTTCTTTACGTTATAATACGGTTACTCCTCTGATTATCAATCCATTAATTTTTTACCTAAAAAAAAATCAATTTTATGCGACGGAAAGACTTCCTTAAAAAGACGACCCTTGCTATTTGTAGTATCTCCGCTTTTGGAATGGTAAAAAAAGGGGAGGATGGTTTTGTGGGAGACTGTGACACGACCAATGATATTCTCGGTCCTTTTTATCGGGCAGAAGCTCCGTTGCGACAGGATCTGACTTATGCTGGATTATCTGGCTCGGTGATTACTTTGCAAGGTACCGTCTACGGTGCTGATTGTGTCACGCCGCTGCCTAACACACTGGTTGAAATTTGGCATTGCAATACCGAAGGCGAATACGATAATGATTCCAGCGCTTTTCGGCAGCGAGGTAAGTGGTATAGTGATCAAAATGGAAAGTATTCTTTTAAAACTATTTTACCCGGCAAGTATCTGAATGGACAACTTTACCGTCCTGCCCATATCCATTTTCGGGTTACCGAAAAAAATAGTCGAGAACTGGTTTCTCAATTATATTTCCAGGGTGATCCACATATTGAAAAGGATCGGTGGGCTTCGCAGGAAAAAGCAACGCGTAGAATTCTACCGATTGCACTGGAAGATACGCAGGGAAATTTGGCGGTTACTTTTGATATTTATCTGGGAGCAGTATAGATACATTTAATGAATTATCTTTGCGGTACGATCTCTACCCGTACTGCGCAAGATTATATTTTAAATTTTGTTTGATACGGTTTCGGAGTCGACGGGGCTTAATTACTTCAATAGCAGCTCCAAAACCCAGGATCAATCTCTCTAATTCGAAATTATGGTGCACGGTCAGGCTGATTGTCACACTACCATCTTTAAATTTTTCCAGTACCTGCTGAGAATGATGAAACGGTTTGGTTAACACATAAGGTGCGTTTCGGCGATCCACTTTTAAAATGACCACTTCTATATTATCTTCATTCAGCACCGTCACTCCAATTGTATTTTTGTAGTATATATCTCCGTTAAAATTATCATTTCGGTATCGGGTTTTCAAGTCTAAGGTGACCGAAATAATCCGATCCAGGGCTAAGGTTAATATTTGCTCCTGTCGATTTTTTTTGCCAATTAAGAACCAACGATTGTTAAATTCTTTTAAAATAAAAGGATGAAAAATAATTTCCGTAGGTGTCCGCGCTTTAAAAGATTGGTAATTTAATTTTAAACAAATTTTTTTTAAGATTGCCTGGTAAAGCTGATCCAAAAACTCCAGTCCTTTTAAATTTTCGTTTTTATCCAAATGAATAATCGCCGCCTGATTCGTTTTTTCGGAATATACTTTATCCTCTAGCCGCTGAATAATCCCACCTAATTCTGAGAACAAAGAGAAATCTTTAAATTGCCTGAGCATCTCCACCGTCTCCGACAAAATCCCCATATCATTTTCCGTCAAGGGAATATTGGTAATCGAATAATTTGGATCACCGTACCGGTAATACTTTTTATCATAGACCTCGATCGGGGCGTTATATCCCAGTTTATCACTACGCATCAACTGAATATCAAGCTGCACGGTACGCTTGGAGACATTCGTATGCTTATTCTCATACTCATATAATGCATCCGAACAAGCAGTAATCAAATCTTCCAGCGTCCACTGCCGATAGCTATTCTGCAAACATTGATCAATCGTTTTATAGCGAATTAGCGCGTTTTTATTCTGTGCCATTAACAAATTTAAAAAATATTTTCTACTACGCAAAATGATTGCGCAGTAGTATCCCATCTTTGTAATATAATTAGCTAGTTGGCTATTAGCTTCTCTTCAACGTGAAATAACGTTGAAGAGAAGCTAACCAGCTAACCAGCTAACGGGCCAACTGGCAAAAAACAGGAACTAATTAACAACCACAAATTCTTAAATAAAAAATTTATAATTATGAAAAATGAAACAGCAACAGTTACCGGAAAGACGCTGATTAATTTAGGATTTCGATCCGGAAAATGGTTTAAAGAAGCAATTCTATACCTAAACGAAAATCAATTAACGGAAACAGAAATGATGGCCTATTTGGAACAATTTCGTCAGCAACCGATTCAACCACTGCACGAAACGGCCATTCCCTTTGCGGTCAATATCAAAGCCGATAATGATTTGGAAACAGAAAATATCAATAAAGTGGTGGAAACCATGGAAGCGGTCATGAAAACGCCAACGGTCGTTAGTGGTGCGATCATGCCAGATGCTTGCCCAGCGGGATCGGTGGGAACTATTCCGGTAGGAGGAGTGGTTGTTACTAAAAATGCGATACATCCCGGAATGCATTCTGCGGATATATGTTGTTCGGTGATGTTGACAGACTTTGGAAAAGCGGACCCGAAAACTATTTTGGACGCGGCGCACGCTTCTACGCATTTTGGACCGGGAGGCCGCGAGCGCAACGATCAGTACCGTTTTCCAGCGGAACTGTTGGAAGCTTTTGAAGGAAATAAAATTTTAAATACCCAAAATTTTATTCAATTAGCCAGAAAACATTTAGGGACACAAGGTGACGGGAACCATTTTCTATACGTTGGACGTTCTGCTAAAACCGGGAACACGATGATGATCACGCACCACGGTTCCCGTGGAGTCGGTGCAAAATTATTTACTCACGGAATGAAAGTCGCCGAGCGTTTCAGAAAAGAAATTTCTCCGGCGACGTTGAAACAGAACGCATGGATTCCTTACGATACCGAAGAAGGGCAAGATTACTGGGATGCGTTACAGGTGATCAGAATGTGGACGAAAGAAAACCATATTTGTATTCACAACAAAACTGCTAAAAAAGCAAACGCAACAATTGAAAATCGTTTTTGGAATGAACATAATTTTGTTTTCCGCGACGGAGACTTGTTTTACCACGCAAAAGGGGCGACACCTCTGGATAAGAAATACTTGCCGGATATTACCGGACCGCGTTTGATTCCATTGAATATGGCAGCGCCCATTTTGATGGTCGAAGGGACGACGACGGACAAAAATTTAGGTTTTGCACCGCACGGAGCGGGCCGTAATTTGAGCCGTACAGCCCACCGTAAGTCCAAAGGAACAACGCCGATTACCGAGATTTTTGCGGAAGAAACGGAAGGATTAGATGTCCGCTTTTTTTCTGAAGAAATTGATATTACCGAATTACCGTCTGCTTACAAAAACGCCCGAAATGTGCGCGAACAGATGGAGGAGTTTGAATTGGGAAAGGTGGTAGACGAAGTATTACCGTACGGTTGCATCATGGCGGGTGACTGGCAGAAAAACGCACCCTGGCGCAAGCGTCGGGATAAGAAAAAATCAAATAAAATATAAAAAGAGAAAAATTATTTTGCTTAGTGAAATAATTTAGGCAGGTCAAAAATGAGTTACTCCAAACTATCCAACTACCAGAACTTACTTTTTTAATTACCTGCACTTTTTTTTAAAAATAACAAGGTCAAGATCAGCTTACTTCAATTGGTACTTATGGTTCGAATCCATCTCGAAGTTGATCAATTATCTAATTAAGGGTCAAGAAAGCCTTACTTCTATATTGGATCAAGATGCGGTTAAGACCGGCTTGAATAGAGGTTTTCAATTACCTTTTTTACAAAAAAAATATGAAAACTGAATTAATAAAATTGTCCCTGCGACAAAATGCTATTTACTTACCTGAATTAAAAAATAATTCAGAAGCAGATTTTACCATGAGTGAAACCACCGCGGTACTGGTTGCCAACTGCGCAGAACTGGGTTACGGGTTTTCCGAAAATTTATTGCGGGCCATTAATCAAGTTAATGCCGCTGATAAAATGGCGATTCTGCAAACGTTACGGGAAGTTACCAACGTTGACAAAAACTGGACACCACTGATTCGTAACTGGGACATCCCTACGGGAGAATCTTTTTTAGATCATTTAAAAACCGCCGTTGCGAATACCTTTCCTGGCTTTTCCGGAACAACGCTTGCTTGTGGTCACCATATTCCCGCTAATACTTTTCCTTTAGAACGGTACAATGGATGTCCTTTTTGCGGTACGCCATTTACGTTTTCAGATTTGGATTACAAAGTAGATAAAGTAAAAACACTGGATCTGTGGACCGAAGTAGATTTGACGAAGTATGCGGTGAGCTTATTAACATCGCCCGTGGCATTAAGTGCTACTCAGGCAGATAATTTAAAAATTTATCTGAAGGAATTTAGCCTGCCTGCTGACGCAGAGATTTCAATCAAAGAGACAAAAATGCTCGTCATTGACGCGTTGGTAGAAGCTAAAAAAACAGCAGAAGCAGGTATTTATTTTCAAAATCCTACTGATGTACTTCGGTACTTATGGTTTAAACATACGGGATATTTACAAATCATTGAGCCCAAAGTAATTGCTAAAAGAGTGACCAAAAATGCGCGTCATTTTCGCGCTTCTCTGGATACGAGTGCTGTTACAAAGGTTAAATCCGTAAAAAATTTAAAATTAAAATTCACCCGTACCGAAGCGAAGATGTACGCACGCTGGATCAATAAAATTCCGATGGATATTGCCACGCAGTGTGCACAGATGCATCCCAAGCGAGGTATTTGGGTACGGGTTATCCGTGCGCTACGACTGGGCGAACTTAGTAAGCGTAAAGGCTACGAACAGTTGCGGGAATTACTTGATACGTTCTATCATCAGAACTACGAAGTATGGCAGGGACGCGTGGATCATTTTAAATTAAAAAATGATGCGGCCAATAACTTTACGTTGCTAAAACAGCGACCTGGACTATTTGCCCGTTCTTTGTTTTCGACGATGCTTTGGTTCGGTCATAAAGAGACGCTTGGACATTTTCAACAAATCATGGACCGGGTACCCGCTCGTTTGATTTTCACTTTGAATATGTACGCAGACCTTTATTTTACCAAAAAAGGAAATCGTACGGTAAAACCTTTAGGTGGGATCAACAAACAGATTCCTACCAATAAAATGGTGAACCTTTATAGTGGTGAACAACTAAAGGAGATGAAGGAAGCGATTCAGGAATTGACGTTGTCAAAAATTGAGCAGCGGTTTACCGCAGAAAAAAATGAGCATCGATCCATCTATATTGACGAAGGATTATTTGGCATTCCGGTAGCGATTGGTGATCGAAGTGCGCAGATTCAGGATTTACCAGAAGCATTGATGGGAACTCGTTTTCCAGTTTTGGGAGATACGGTTCGTTTGTTTATGCAATGGGGCGCTGGCTTACCGGCTCAACATTTGGACATGGATTTGAGTTGTTCGGTAGCTTACGCAAAGCGGGTTGAATATTGTTCTTATTCCAAGTTAACCATTGCCGGATGTCAGCACAGTGGAGATATTCAGTCTATTCCTGAAAAAGTGGGTACGGCAGAATATATTGACGTAAATTTATTACAGCTGGAAAAACTGGGAGCACGTTACGTAACATTTACGTGTAATGCTTATTCGAATGGTAGCCTGTCGCCTAATTTGGTGGTTGGCTGGATGAACAGTGAGTCACCAATGAAAATTTCAAATAGTGGCGTGGCGTATAATCCAACTTCCGTTCAGCATCAAGTGCGGATTAAAGGAGGACTCGCAAAAGGAATGGCTTTTGGAATACTCGACGTGGCCGCCCGTTCTGTTCTTTGGTTAGAAATGGAATTCGGTGGTCAGGTTGTCCAAAATATATCTACAGAAATGGTAGAAAGTTTTCTGCAAAAATTAGACGCCAAGTTAAAAATTGGCGACCTTTTAACGTTGAAGGCCAAATGCCAGGCAATGAATGTCGTGACTGATCCGGCGAAAGCGGATGAGGTGTACGATATGAAATGGGCTTGTAATAATGCGGCGGTGAGTGGGCTGTTGCTGGGAGATTAGATTGAGGTGCTATCAAATAATGAAGTTGTTTAATAAGAACGGTCTGCATCATGGAATGTAGACCGTTTTTTAAATTAGACCCCATTTCAGAGAATATTTATCTATTTTGTTTTGTATCTTGGCTAACTGATAAAACAACTAACTCATGAGCAAACAGACCGCTACTCGCAAAATAAAAAAAAGCCGCAAAAAGAAAAAAGAAAAGAAAATTTCCTATACCCGGAAACCAGATGATCTCACACTGGATCAATGGCAGGCCGCTCTACGCAAACAATTTGGTAAACAGATAAAGTTTAAACTAACCAATCTTGGCGAGCATCCCATATTTTCGGACTTTCATATCCTAAATCCCGAAACCGGCAGTCAATATAAAATAGCCATTCGCAGCAAAGATGACAGCGCTAATTTTTGTGCCTGTCTTGATTTTAAAACCAATCAACTGGGGACTTGTAAACATCTGGGATATGCACTAAGCAAGCTTCCCCGCAAACGAGGCTACCGAAAAATTTTTAATGCTGGTTATCAACAACCCCACTCTTCCATCTATTTGGATTACCGAAAAGAACGGGTGATCAGAATGAGTATTGGGACAAAAGATACTGCTGATTTTCAGGCACTAAAAAAGAATTATTTTACAAAAGATGGTATTCTTAGTCGCAATGGTTATTTAAAATTTGAAAAACTACTCGAAGCTGCCCGGTCGATCAGTAAAGACTTTCGTTGTTATGAAGATGCGCTGGAATTTATTTTAGAAAAAAGAAGCACCATCAACCGGATCACTAAAAACAAAAGGTTATTTAAAAAGGGAAAAGACGCTCCTTTATTTAATTCTTTGTTGAAAATAAAATTATATGATTACCAAAAAACGGGTGTTCAATTTGTTGTCAATGCGGGCCGGAGTTTGCTGGCCGATGACATGGGTCTTGGAAAAACGGTACAAGCAATTGCGGCGGCCGAATTTTATAAAAAATATTATAACATTGGTCGCGTAATTATTGTCTGTCCAACTTCCCTGAAATATCAGTGGAAAAGCGAAATTGAAAAATTTACTAAATCTAAGGCACACGTAGTAGAAGGAGGTATTTTACAACGTCAGAGACAATACAAGGAAAACGAAGATTTTTATCAGATTCTGGGCTATCGGATGGCCGCTAACGATATAAAATATCTTAACCAAATAGAACCCGATTTAGTGATCCTGGACGAAGCACAACGCATCAAAAACTGGAAGGCTAAAACCAGTATTGCGATTAAAAAAATAAAGTCTCCCTATGCGATTGTCCTTACGGGTACACCGATTGAAAACCGTTTGGAAGAATTGTATTCAATCATGCAGTTTATTAATCAGTTTAAGCTCGGGCCGCTTTATCGTTTTCTGGATCACCACCAAATCACCGATCCTAAATCGGGAAAAATAATTGGGTACGATCATCTAAAAGAAATAAGTACCGTACTTTCCGACACGCTGATCCGGAGAACCAAAAAACAAGTCCTCCGACAAATTCCGAAGCGACAAGACAAGGTCTTACTTGTGCCCATGACGGAAGAACAACGAGAAGTACACGACGAACAAAAGGATTATGTAGCACGGTTGGTAGCCAAATGGAGAAGATATAATTTTTTGAGTGAACCGGATCGTAAACGCTTGATGAGTGCGCTTAGTAAAATGCGGATGGTTTGTGACAGTACTTATGTAATTGATCAGAAAACACGTTTTGATACTAAAATTACAGAGCTCATTTGCATATTGGAAGAGTTTTTCTGTAATCCAGGAGAAAAAGCGGTTATTTTTAGTCAATGGGCTCGGATGAATAATATTGTCGCTCAGGAACTCGAAGATCGAAATATGCCTTACCAGTATCTACACGGCGGCGTGCCCAGTAAAAAACGGCAGGCACTGTTGGACAATTTCCGAGATGATCCCGAATGTCGCGTATTTTTATCTACCGATGCAGGTGGCGTAGGCCTCAATTTACAAACTGCTTCGCTAGTTGTCAACCTGGATATTCCGTGGAATCCAGCCATCCTGGAGCAACGTATTGCACGCGTGTATCGAATGGGACAGAAACGCCCGGTTCAGGTGATTAACCTCGTTGCTGCTCATACGATTGAACACCGGATGCTTGGTATTTTAAAATTTAAAAATGCGATGTTTAAAGGGGTCTTGGACAACGGAGAAGATGCCATATTTTTATCCCAATCCAAATTTTCAAGCTTTATGGGAAAGATCGAAGATTTAACGGAAGGTGCTGCCTCAAAACCTCTCCAGGCTCCTCCCGCCGATGCTTCGATGGACGAGATAAAAAAAGAAATCGACGAGCAGCAAAAACCAGCCGAGCAGGAGGTACCCCAGGATCCAGCGTTCACTGAAAACCCAAGTCCGCAAGAGTCTACCGAGTCAGAAACACCGGGTCATTCCCGGGTCACTACCCATCCACAGGAAATTCTGGAACAAGGAATGGCATTTTTCCAGGGGATGGCAAATATTTTACAGAGTCCGGAAAAGACCGCTGACTTTGTAAAAAACATTACTGAAAAGGACGAGAAATCAGGCAAGACTTTTATAAAAATTCCAGTTGCAAATGAGGACTTTTTACAAAACACCCTAAAAATGGTGGGGCAATTTTTTGAAAAATTGGAAAAGAGATAGAAAACTTAATAGTAATTCCGGGAGTGTCCCATAAAGTGTGTCAGCGCGGAAGCTTCCTCGTATGTTTGTAAAAGTATGAAAAATCGGGAGAAAATCGTTACATTTTAATTAGATGTATCGAGCCGTCCAAGGAAAACCGTGGCTTCCTAAGTAAGGATTTTAATCCTATACAGCCCTGAAGAATTAGTCCTGGA
>CALLPK010000043.1 GCA_938015415.1 uncultured Saprospiraceae bacterium | reverse complement strand
CTTGCATGTATTAAGCCTCCCGCTAGCGTTCATCCTGAGCCAGGATCAAACTCTCCATAGTAATTTCTTTATTCACTTCACTGCCCAGTAAGAACAGCTACGTAATTATCAAAACTTCAGTAGATCATTCGATTCCTCTCAAAAAATTAATTCTAAAAAAAATCTATTCGATTATCACTAAACAAAATCTTATTATCGTGTGCTCCGAAATTCCGTAGAATCTCAGTCTTCTCTATCAGTGTCAATGAACTTTTTAAAACCCTATTCTTTCCACTCACAAAAATGATTCATGCAAGTTTAAAAATAAGGCCTCGTTTTTCTTTAAATATCCGGCTCGTTTACCGAAGATTTTCCGCTATTTTCAAACGGGATTGCAAATATACCACTATTTAGAGAAAAAACAACTTTGTCAGAAAAAAAAACCTATTATTTTCAATTAAATTTTATTTCTGATCATTTCGTCCAATCAAAAGATGGCTTTACGCTATTATTTAGGCTAAATTTGTTGCAAATTTCAATGGGGAGTCATAGTACTTCCGTATTCTATTTCAATACATAATTCTAAAAAAGATGGCAGTTTTAACTCAGAAAAAGAAAAAACATAATTTTTTCGCAGGTCCCGCGATATTACCCGCTTCTGTTTTGGAGCAAGCCGCCGCCGCGGTAGTTGAATTTGAGGGCATGGGCTTATCCCTATTGGAAATTTCGCACCGTAGTAAGCAATTTGCTGAGGTGATGGACGAAGCCTTTGTGCTGACCCGCTCACTACTTAATCTTCCTGATAATTATGAGGTATTATTTTTAACGGGTGGTGCGAGTTCTCAATTTTACATGACGGCGATGAATTTATTGCCTCAAGGAAAAAAAGTGGGGTACCTTAATACCGGTACCTGGTCGGACAAGGCGATCAAGGAAGCAAAATTGTTTGGTGAAGTGGTGGAAGTTGATTCTTCTAAAGGTGAAAATTTCAACTATATTCCAAAAAACTATGAAGTTCCTGGTGATTTAGAATATTTACATCTTACTAGTAATAATACTATATTCGGTACGCAGCTACAATCATTTCCAACCGTGGGAATGCCACTTGTTTGTGATATGTCATCCGACATTTTTAGCCGGCCATTAGATATAGAGAAGTTTGGGTTGATTTACGCAGGAGCACAAAAAAATCTGGGCCCGGCTGGTACGACACTGGTCATTGTTAATAAAGAATTATTGGGTAAAGTAAATCGAGCGATTCCAACGATGCTGGACTACAATACCCATATTAAAAAACAATCCAGCTTTAATACACCGCCGGTATATCCTATTTATGTATGTATGCTGACGATGCGTTGGTTAAAAGAGCATGGAGGAGTTGCAGCAATGCAGCAACGCAACGAAGAAAAAGCCGCCCTACTCTACGGAGAAATTGATCGCAATGATTTATTCAAAGGCTACGCGCACGTAGATGATCGATCGCGGATGAATGTTACCTTTTCGATGACGAATCCAGAACAAGAAACTGACTTTTTGGCGTTGGCCGCAGAAGCTGATTGTGTTGGTTTGAAAGGTCATCGGTCAGTTGGTGGACTAAGAGCTTCTATTTATAATGCAATGGATCTTTCAAGCGTGGAGGTATTGGTGGAGGTGATGAAGGAGTTTGGGAAAGTAAGGGGATAGAATAGCATCGAATTAGTAATTTTTTGCTGATTATATTTTAAATAAATTTTCTTTTTTGCTTCTTGCTATTTGCCATTTGTTATATGCTTTCTTTTAAAATGATAGAAGGGTGCAAGTAGCAAGAAGCATTTTCAATAAAGACAAATGGCTGGTAAAGTCGCCAAGATATATCTAGACGTTGCGGGAAAAAAAGTACCTGCTAAAATTTATTGGGAGCGACGTAATAATGTGCGTGCATCGATCGGTAAAAAGGCAGCAATTCTGAGAATGCCGACGCGTATTACTGCGGAGGATCAAGAGAAACAGGTAAAGTGGTTTACAGAATGGGTAGGTAACCAGTTTGCGAAAAATGCAGATCTCCATATTCAGTTTTTTGGGAAAGGATATCGGGACGGGGATACTCTTAAGGTTGGTGCAAAATCCTATTTGTTAAAATTTAATTTCAGTGATCGCAAAACCCACTCTGGTAAATTAAAAAATGGGGTAATTACCCTCGAATTAAGCCGCGGGGACCAAGATCCACATTTACAGAAAAGCATTAAGCATCTTCTGAGCCGACTCGTGGCACAAGACTTTATGCCAGGAATGGTCCGCAAGGTAAATGAACTCAACCGGATTCATTTTCAAAAACCCATCAAGAGTGTTAATCTAAAATACAACCAAACCAACTGGGGAAGTTGTTCTTCGCAGGGCAACGTCAATTTATCTACCCGTCTACTTTTCGCGCCGGAAGAGGTGATTGACTACGTGATTATTCACGAGCTGGCACATTTGATTGAGCTGAATCATTCTGCCCGTTTTTGGAAACTGGTGAGCGATGCGATGCCGGATTACGAGGAGAAGGAAAAGTGGTTGAAGAAGTATGGGAAGCATTGTAATTTTTAATTGAGGCAATATTCATCCTAAATAGTTCAGTCTATTCTATTTATAATTTCCTTTTTATTTTACGCAGCTATATAAAGTTTATTCACTTAAAGAATAGGCCAAAAAAAGCCCTCTACAAATTAATTTGCAGAAGGCGCTTTGATTTTTTATTTCGTCAGATCATTTACTAAATCCGCAAACTTGACGGTTAATTTTCATCACTTTAACAGTCGCTACAGGACGACTGCCAATAGAATCAGAGCCAACAAGGCTAAAACACCATACCAGGCACCTTTGACACCTTGCTTATAAAAAATATAAGCGATCAGTACCCCAATTAAACCTAGAAGAAAACCTAAAAGAAAACCTAAAATAGTACTAGTACTATCACTTTCGGCTTCAGCGTTCATTTTTTCCACCATATCTTCGACAGATTCTCCTTTTTTAACCGCTCTTTTGATTTGGCGTTTCATCAGCATAAGGGCCAACCGCTCTTTTAGTTTAAGTTTTTTTCCTCTTTTCTGCCCTATTTCCTTAGCACTCATATTGAGAAAATCCTCGACCGACATGGAAGTAGTGGTGAAATCAATCTGTTGATCCTTCGCCTCTACATTTATTTTATCAACAACAGGAGATTTGACGGCTGAAACATATTGAATGTTTACCAACAAGAATAAAAACGTTGCAAAAATTGTTAATTGTTTTTTCATAAAAAAAAATTTATTTAGTGAAGTAATGTTTTAAGAGGTCATTGAAGCGATAACATAAATACTTTTTGAAAAGTTAATGTAGCTTACTTACGTTAAGTAAACCTACAAAATTTTGATAGTAAAATAAAATAACCTAGCTAAATAAGTGATAAAATTATCATGCGTTAATAAAAAAAGCCTTCCAGGAAGCTAATCCTAGAAGGCTAATTTTTTTTGATCTTTTAAAATCTTACTCTTCCACTACCTCAAATGCCAACTTCGGCTGCACCTCTTTGTGCAAGCGTAAGGTCATTTCGTAGGTACCAATATTCTTGATTTCCTCAGGCAAGAGCACTTTCTTTCTTTCGATATCCATATCAAACTGCTCCTTAAGCGCGGCCATTACCTGTACCGTAGTAACACTACCGAAGATTTTACCGCTGGTACCAGCTTTTGCGCCGATCTTCAGGGTTTTTCCTTCCAGTTTTTTAGCCATTTCCTCGTAAACACCCACCATTTTGGACTCTTTTGCTTCCTCTTGTCTTTCGAGGTCCGCTAGTCTTTTACGGTTAGTGGTGTTAGCGATTAAGGCTAATTTTTGTGGGATCAAGTAGTTGCGACCAAAACCGTTTTTGACGGTAACAATGGTATGCTTGTCTCCTACTTTATCTATATCTTTTAATAATATAATTTCCATTATAATATTTTTTAAATTGTTAGCAATCTAAGCAATTAAATCAATCGCTTATTTTAATAAATCCGTTACGTAAGGTAACATGGCCAGGTGTCGGGCCCGCTTAATAGCAGAAGCGACTTTACGCTGGTATTTGAGGGAATTTCCAGAAATTCGACGAGGCAGAATTTTTCCTTGTGGATTAATAAACTGTGTCAAAAAATCAGGATCTTTATAATCGATATATTTGATACCGAACTTCTTAAATCGGCAGTATTTCTTACGTTGGTTACCGATTTTAGGATTGCTTAAAAATTTTATATCATCTCTTGAAGCCATCTTTATTTATTTTTTTTAATTAAAAATGTTGAATAGTCTCGATTATTACTAATCTGGGTTATTCAATTTTATTCCTCCTCCTCTTTCACAGCAGCTTCTGCTACGGCAGCTTTGGATTCGGACATTTTAGCCTGTGTTTTAACGGCTTCTTTCTTTACCGGAGTTGGTTTTGGCTTACCCAAAGTTTTGGTTACTCCTTTTGGCACATCCGCATCTGCTTCTGCCTTAGGCTTCTTCTTACCGATCTTGCCAGCACGCTTGTCTTCGTTATACTTAATGCCGTATTTGTTAAGGGCAAAGCATAAGAAACGCATGATTCGCTCGTCCCGGCGCATAGCCAGTTCGATTTTACTGACGAATTCGCCGTTAGGAACCTGTACTTCCACACAGTAATACACCGCAGAGGTGCGTTTGTTAATTGGGTACGCCAGCTGACGTAATCCCATCTCATCGTTATGGACAATTTTGGCGCCATGAGACTCCAGTTGTTCGACATAATTCTGAGCTGTCGCTTTAATTTCCTCGCCCGACAGCACCGGATCTACGAGGAAAGTCACTTCGTAATTTCGCATTTACAAGAAGTTATTTTATAATTAAAAAATAAAGAAAAAGCCATTTTTATGAAAAAACGGTCCTTTCAAGTTTAAAAAGGTTTGCAAAGATACGATTTTTTCAGGAAAAATCACTTATAAATTTAGTAGAATTTACAAGAGCTTTCCTATGTGATGTCACTGTCGGTTACACCGTATAATTCTGTGCCTACTTCCGATACTTAAAATCATACGCGATAATCAGAATCAGCGAGCGAAACCGACTGTTCACCTTACCAATATCCGGATCATCGAACAGATTGTCGATATTGGTTTTATTGACATCCAGTCTAGGACTATTAGAATTACTCAATCCAAAACCATAGTCCAGTCCCAGCGAAAATTTACTATTCCATATTTCCAGGACATTTCCAATCGAAACGTGCGCCACAGAAGGTGTAGCGGAAAGGATTTGCAAGGCTACGTTTTCCTGTTGTTTCCGGCGCTGGTTAAAGTCGGTACGAAAACCCCAGATTAGCGTAGATTTACTACTGATCGGGGTCTGACATCCCACGGCAAAGTTGGTAACCTGACGATTACCGGTACTAACACTAAAGTTGGTCGTAACGGGTGTTTCACTTAATCCATCGAGCGGATCATCCGTGTCATTGATGAGCGTATAATTGGGAACACTTGTAAAGTATTCTACCGAAAAAGAAACTCGATTTTTACCAATGGGAACATCTACGCCCACCCCAACGGAGAGTGGTGTCCTGTAATCCAGGAGTTCGGCGTTATCCAGATTAGTTGCCAAGGTCAAACTATCGGGAGAGAATATTTTTAGTTCATCCAGTTCGTAGCTGGCTTTGCCCCAAAGTTCCCGATAAGAAGGGGTCGTGAGGGTTACTCCGATTTTTATATCATTTAAATGAAGAGACAACCCAAACTTAGTGATCATTCTGCCATTGGTATTAAAAGAGTATTTGGTGCGGCTTCGCCATCCGACTTGTAGCGCATTGGTGGTTCCATCAAAAATTTCTTGTCGCAAACCAAAGTCAGTAGATTCACTATGAAAAGTAACGAACTGCGTAACGCCAATTCCAATCACGTCAAAAATTCGCCAGCTGGCTCCGATACCCACCCAACGCTCTGAGAGTCGGCGGCTAAAATCCAGATTGGCTTCGTAGATTTGATTTTCCGCACCCTGAACAGGTAGTAAAGTCCGATAACGAAATCTGAGATTGGATTTGAATCGAGTAAAAGAAGTAATGGCTACCCGAAAATTATCGTATTTAAACGGATTGAATCCGATGGCAGCCAGTCCGGGCGCAAATCCAAATTCGGTGTCTTTAATTGTCCGTCCCTGTCCAAAATAATTTCGAGTTCTTAAAGAAGCATGGGAAGGCGTGATAAAAGAAAGGGAAAGAGAAAAATCGTCATCCTCCCCCATCGCCATCGCACCAGGATTATAGAAAACGGCGGTTTCATCATCGGTACTCGCAATGACCGCTCCGTTGAGGAGCAGCGCTCTACCACCGTATTGATTGGTCCAGTAATGGGCATCTACCTGAGCATTGGCCACGCCGAAGTTAAAAAGCGTCCATAAAAAAAGCATAAAATATTTCATTGTCGCAAAATACGAACTATCGAAATATCTTATGCTTTGAGCAAGAGTTTTATTTTAAACTACTTGCCGCACTTTTTATGTAAATAAAAAGTCAGACGATATTTGGTCATTTCTAACTAACGGGTGTTTCGGTATTTTCCGGCTCTTTACCGCCAAATAGTTTGCGAATACCCGCAAAGAAGGCGACGAATCCAATCGCAATAAGCTTCCAGAATTTGGCTAGAATTAGTCCCAATTTTGCCAATATTCCTGCTTTTAACAATACCTTACCAGCAATTAATCCACCGATCCCATAGGCTGCGACTTTATCAATATCAGGATTAAAATCTGCGTAGCGATTGCCTTCCGTAAAATTGACCGCAGGTAAAATATTATCCATGTTGGCATTGACTTTTGGCAAGACGGGCATTTCACCAATTACATTCATTTGTAAATATCCTTTCCGGCCCAGGACCCGAATATTATAATTGAGGGTATTAATCACCTGCCCGTCAAAAGCAATATCCTTGGCCCAGTAAAGCTTCTTCTGTGTTCCATCATAATAAGGTTTGGAAGCCCATGAGATATTACTCACGGTCGGATAGCCCATTTCGAGGCGGTACGCGTTGGCTTCTTCCAAGTCTTCCCGCATGCTACTCAACAATTCGTCGTAATCAATATCCTTGGCATCGCTGTCATCCACGTATCCTTCTTCGGAGTACGTAATATTAATCACGTAAGACGAATCAGACATCAGATCAGAAGCTGCTGGTAACAACATCCCCAAACTTCTATCGTCGCCTTCGCTAGGTGGATTGCCCCATAAATCGGACAATACCATTTCGCTACTTTCTCCGTTGAGATATTTATAATCTTTAGGAACCGTAATCGTAGCGATTCCGTTTTTTAGTTTAATTTCACCCGTTTCATAGGTCAGCGTTTGCATCACACTATCAACATAGGCCTGATACATGATCATCATTTCGGCTTCGCTAAGTGTGTCCGTGACTGCTTCCTGAGCTTGAGATGAAAAAGAAATGAAGGCCAGTAAATATAATAATATAATTTTTTTCATGTGTTTTAAATTTTAGAGGCTGTTTAAAAATTACGTATTTGTATTACTTGTAACACAAAAATTGAGACAATAATTCCACAGGTGTTAATCTTATTCTAGGCCAGGATTTCACAGTTTGGCAAAGCCGCCTTCACCTCTTGTGAAATTTCCAGCGGATTCGGATCATTTTTAAGTCGATTAAAACGCAGGTCCAAAACTCGCAATTGGGTCATCGCCAGGAGCGTAGAGGGGAAGGTTTTAAAATTATTCATTTGTAAGTTCAAGTGCGTTAATTGTTTCATGTTTTGTACAGACTTTGGAATACTTCCTAAAAAATTAAAAGAAAGATCTATCTTTTTTAAGTCCTTAAGGTCGCCAAAATTGACGGGAAGAGACGTAAATTTACAATTGTGAAAATCAGCAGTTTCGATCAACGGTACATGTTCTACGATATCGACCGGAAATTTTGCGGGTGTTTTCATATTGAAAAAAGTAGTGGTTTCGGGATCTTTCCCTCGCCAGTCTTTAAAGCCTAATCCCGCCCGGTAGTTGAGGTGGGTACCTTCCATTAACGCCTGCAATGCGGCTGTTCGTTCGGGACAAGGTTGATGAAAATGATAGAGTACGTAACGTAATCCTTTTTTGTAGCGTTTATGAAAAAGCAGGGATAATTTGGCCGCCGCCGCCCGGGAAGTACTCCGCGCCAATTTCTCCAGTTTTTTATTGATCTCCTGCGCTTTTACGTTGCCCGTCAATCCGGTAAACCGTTGAGCGTCCGCAATGACGGGTAGGTATTCTTTAAGCGCGTTTCGATCTAAAAGTTTTTTTGCAACCCCTCTTACTTTGGCATCCGGGCAAGACTTATAGATGACCAGTATGGTATCAATTAGTTCTTCCGGGACTCCTCCATTTTTGAGCATCTCCATGCCGACCATAATATTCGCAGACTGGTCACTTTCCAGCAATGGCAATAGGTTATTGTGAATATCCAGTTTACCCGTATCTACGGCGGCGACAATAAACCCCGGCGCGTCAGATTTGAAGCGTTCGTAAAGATCAGATTCTGAAATAATTTTAAAATGTCCATTCTGCAATGCTTCGTATTCGCGGGGATTTTTTCCGACGACTACGTGCGTTACCTGATCAGAAAATTTAGTCGCCAGAGGAATTTTCAGCATTCCCATTTTTTCTTTGATCTCCGTTTTTTTACGACCCGGTGTTCCGGCCAGGTATAACTGAGAACTGATTCCAAGGGAATCTATATTTTTTTCCCGGGTGCTGATGTCCTGTAATTGTTTTTGTAAAATCGTCCGTAAATCAATATGGCTCATATTCATCAGCGCTAATAAATCGTCCACTGAAAAAGCGGGTAAATCCTTTAACCTTTTCACTTTGGTAATCACCCGAAAAAAACGTTCTTTTTCAGCTTGTTCTAATTTAGATTTTCCTAAAGCAGCGCCAATGCTTAGCACCCTCTCCAGGGGCAAGGCAAATAATTTGTAATCATTCATTCGATCTTCGTATCCTGTTTGTGTAGCAAATTTTGGACGAGATAATATTGGAATTTGTTTTTTTGAAATTAGTTGGTAAGGAGATTTTATAAAATGATCTGACATGAAAAGAGATTTCAATTTAGGCAGACTATGGATAAAAGAAAGGTCGTCAAAAACTTTTCCTTTTCCATTGATTCGTAGTTCGCGCAATTTATCCAGATTACTCCAGTCGGTAGGAATCTCCATATTGGGTTGGATAAATATTTGCATATTTTCCACTCCTTTCAATTTAAAAATAAAGTCTGGAAATGGTGTCTGGCCTTGGGGTAAGGTTGCGTTGAGCACCACTCTCCTAAAAGATCGGGTAAAAACATAATCGGGTAATTGAGTCGTAGCGGGACTATGAATAATCAGATCATGAAAAGGACGAGACGGATAATTTTCAAAAATTTTCTCTAAATAAATAGCCAATTCATCGGGCAGTAAGAACGGAATGGTTACATACCCATTACGATTGGAAAACAACTCCAAAAAAGTTTGAAAAATTCTTTTTCGATCTGGATGTGTTCCATCGTCTACTTTTAAAAATTCAAAATAAGAATTTCCCGATCGCCGAAAATCGGTATACAAAATATCAACCACCAGCGAACGATCAAAATCAGTTTGCAGATAATGTTCGTAGACTGAATAGTTATTGCGCTTAACCGATTCTTTAATTTTTTGAATTTGCTGATCTGGCGTACGGGGCGTGAGAAATTCGATCACATCTGCGGCCAATTGTTCACTTTTGGTGGTTAATGCAATGGTCATTAATGGCCCCGCAAAACGTTGATTGTAAGGGCTATTTTTCAACATTTCCAGTACCAACGCATCGTTGGGGCCGGGGCCGCTGTAAATCAATTCCAGTATTTTTTGTTCGGTTTGCGCTTGCTCTGACGGATTCATATTTCTATTTAAATAAATGAGGCAAATGTTCTACAAAGTATTCGCGATTTTCCAATTTTGGATAAACATGTAAAGTTCTTAATTTTTTCAAAGTAATAAGGTCCTCCGAAAGAATAATTGGTTTATTACTATACACAAAAAGCGTATGAAGTCGCGTCAGATTTGCTATCCCCGCAGGAATGGTTCCCGTATCCCCATTCAAATGTAGTGTATTAATTTTACTTAGAGCATAAACCGAGTCTACCGCAAATTTCTCATTGATGGTTAACTCCAACATTTTTAGTGTATCGATATGCTCCAGCATTTTTTTCGGAATCTTCGTACAATTTTTTAAATCAATACGTACCCTTTTGAGGTTACCCAAAAATCCGGGCTGCGAAAAAATAAGATTATATTCTTCCTCCAATAATGGTAAATGATTCTTTAAAAATCCGTAATTATTTAAAAACTCAGGAAGTAATCCTGCAAACATTTCTGATCTTCCCGGGTGGGTACCATCGTCGTGTCTAAAAAATTTAGGATCTGATTTTTTGGTACGTCGAAATTCTGCGTAGTACATTTTTGCCAGTGATTCTGGCGGTAAAACACGGCTTAATTTTTCAATCGAAAAAGGAGCAGACCCGGTCGTGATTGCTTTTTGTTTAGCTTCCGAAACTCTGCCTTTCAGAAAAGTCCGAATTCTATTTTTAAGATTTTTATCTTTACAAATTTTAGCTACCAACAAAAAGTCTTCTTCCACCCTTTCCGGTAATCCGTTGGCCTTGACCAGTTCTAATGCGACCGCTTCGTTTTGTGAATCGGCGGACCAGAGTAATTGCTGAAGGTTATAAATAAAGTCAGCAGGAACATCTTCTTTTTGTAGTAATCCCGGGCTCTCTATTTTAAAAATCGCTTCCATTTCCAGTTGCGAAACAAATTGTAAAGGCCGTGCAAATATCCCTTCCGGAATAGCGGGTTTCCTGCCTACGACCACGAGTTCTGTTTTATCCGAGAACTTACTTTCTACTTTCAGTCCCAACTCCTTTAGTTTATTTTTAAACATTGTTTTGTTACCCGCCAGGGTACCATTAATCCATACCTTTTTATTTTTCGTCAAATCTTTTGCCGTAATGTTCTGCTGACCTACATTAAAAAAATGGATACGCGAAAGCAATAAAAGATGTAAATTTTTTACGGACCAATGAAGTGCCCTAAACGTATTTTCTTTCAACTCATTCGTTAGTGGCAATACCGTATATCCGTTGCCAATCCAGTATAAAATTGCACGTTTAACCTCGTTTCCTTCCAGCTTATTTAAGTTTGGATAGAGATCCTGAATGGTTAGAATTTTTTCATCTTTTTTTGTGAAATTTGTTCCCAAAGTAAACCGGTTAAGCGTATCCAGGTTGGCAATTTCGGGTGGTAAATAGGAAAGGTTTTCTGCATATAATTCCAGCCGATTCAGTGTTTTTAGTGCATCCATACCATTTGGCAATAGTTCTATTCCAATAGCGAATGCACTTATTTGCGTTAAAGCGGGCAAAGAGGTGAAGGAGTCTGGCAAGCTGGTCAATTTCGGTAAATCCCGCATTCCTAATTGTTCTAAACGTAAATTTCGACGACCGAGCGGTGGTAATTCGTTTAATTGAGGAAGCGTGGTCAAGGATATTTTTTTGATCTGGGTATTTTGTGCCAGAGAGGAATCTATTTTTTTCAGCGCAGCACAATTTTCGATAGTCAGTGATTCCAAATTTTCCAGCGGATAAAAATCTACTGCTAATTCCTCCAGGCTTGACAATCCTTTTACTTGAAAATATTTTAACCCTTTTAAATACTGAACAGACATTGGTATTTTTTCGACCTTTGCACAGTCGGAAATTTGCAGATAACTCAGCTCCGGCAGGTCTTTAAACATCTCGGGTATCTCCTCAATTGGCAGGTCGACCAGACTGATATTTTCCAGACTTTGCAGGTCTTTCAAATCACGGGGCAAGCTGGAAACCGGGATAGACACCAAGGTCAGATTTTTTAATTTTTTACATTCCGATAAGCTATCCGGCAATGTAAAAGTCGCTTGCTTTTTTCCCGCGTGGACAATTTTAAAATTTTGTAATTTGTGCATTCGCGAAAAATCGACTTCCATCCGCGTCATGGCAGGCAGCACCATGAGGTGTAAGGTTTCTAAATTTTCTGCAGCGGCAAAAGCTGGGAGTGTTTTTAAATTTTCGAGTCGTTGAAAATTAACCGTTTTTAAGTTTTGTAACCGGGACATATCCTCTGGTAAAGTCTCATCGATCAATCCATTTAAAAATAATTCTTCTAGTTGGTAACAAAGCGAAAGTTGTTTGAGAGAACTTACCTCTTTTAGATTTAGCGTCAGGCTTTTTAACTTCGGTAAAATTGGAAACCGTTCACCCAAATGAATTGATTTTCCGGTGATGGACAAAACAACAAGCTCTTCCAGATGCGGAAGTATTTCGGCGACCGAAGTAAGGTTGGGACAATTGGTAATTTTCAAACTACGCAAAGGATGTTCGAGTAGTATCTTCGGCAACTCCGTTAGCTGGTGCGATCCAACAATTTCCAAACGGGTCAACTGTGTATTTTCTAAAAAATGAATCAACTGCGCTTCCTGATCAAACGCTTTTTTATAGGCCGACTTATTGAACAAAAATTTAGCAGAACGAAGCTTCGGCATAATTTTAAGATAACCGGATAATTCCATAGGATGCTCCACGTTCAGATGCTCCACCAACCCGTCCCGGTCTCTAAAAAAATATCCGGTCGTCGTCGTCCGGTCATATTCAATCTGTTCCAGCATAGCTTAAGATTTTAGAGGGTGTTCAGTTAAGTGTATCTCTTTTCCTCCCGCACCTCAAATCCTAATGGAAGCCTAACCCGCAGACACACTTAAAGGGACCATCCCTTTTTTTTACATTTTATTCAATAATAACATCGCTACTTCCGGATCTGTCATTACTCCTTTTAAGGCCGTATTTTCGGAGCTCACTAAATCCTGTAATAAAGTCAACCGCAGGTCATTGGGAATGATATCCATTTTAATAAAAGACTGAATATTTTTTATTTCGTCTTTGTTGGGTTTAATATTGTTGAGCGTCAGATAGTTGACCATTCTGGTGCAAAGCGTAGCGATAATGTCTACCCGTAATACTTCCTGCTGGACAATGGCACGCAGTGGTTTGTAGACACTATTTTCAAAATTTTTCGTTTTTAAAATTTCTTCGGAGGTAACCAATTCGGAGAGATTCTGCTGAATAAAAGAAATAAAAGAAGCTACCGTTTCTTCGTCCAGACAAGAAGATCCCATCATCTGAATCAGTGGTAATTCAGCACTAAAATCTTTGATACTTTCGATGCTTTGAAAAAACTGAACCAGCGAACGCGGCGTGGTTCTTTGTCCCTGCGCTATTTCCGGATAGGTCAAAACAAAATTAATACAACGCGAATCCACCTCATTCTTTTCGGCCCAGACGGCCCAGGCCTTCGGATCAAAATTCATGGTAATGTGCATCATCCGCGTGAGCATGGCGTTGTCCATTGGCGTAACGGAATAATCTCCTCCGTCCGGATTGGCCGTAAGGACAATTTGCCAGAGTGGTGGTAATTTCCAGCTGACCAGTTCGTAGTTTTGGAGTAGCTGCATAATCCCCCGCAGGATCCGATCATCGGCCCGGTTGACATCGTCAATTAAAAGTATACCCGGTCCCTCTCCCGTTGGCACCCAATCGGGACTACTGAATACCGTTTTACCATTTTCAATGGCTGGCATTCCTACCAAATCCCCCATTTCTTCAAATTGAGCGGGCGCAATATAGGCCCATTGATAGCCTTTCGCTTCGGCAATCTGCTGGACCATTTCGGTCTTCCCGATTCCGTGGGTTCCCCAAATACAAATCGGAGATTTTTTATGACCCCGCTTTTCGGAACTAAGGTTGGTGGTAATAATATGTTCTGTAAATTTCTGTACTTCGGTGGCATTGGAAGTAGTGCCGTAAAAGACGTAGTTGTGTTTTTGATTTGACATTTTGTTTAGTTAATTAGTGAATCAGAGGATTAGTTAATCGGTTTTTAAAAATTTATTAATTAGCCTACCTTAAGCAATTTTCAGTTTCTTTCCTGGCAGTTCATCCCATATTTTATCTTCTATTTTGATACCATTGGAAGAGATAATCCAAAGTACGGGAAAGCGCGGTAAATTAGTTGGAACCGGGGCGTAGCCATCCGTGAAATAGATAAGTGCGTCGGGGCGATATTCCTGATTTCCGTAAATCATCGGTGCCTCAAAGGAAGTACCTCCTCGTCCGTGCACTTCGACCGGAGGTGTTCCTTTATAATTGTACGTTTTGTGAATATGCGTGTCACATTCTACGATTTGAATTTCTGCGCCTTGCCGCCAGATAAAGTATATTTCGGAAAAAAATTCTAATAATTCTTGCTGCTGAATACTGCCCGAAGTATCAATGGCAACCAGCAGGCGATTCCGACGTTTTATTTTTATTCCGGGAACCGTACCATAGCGGCGCGAAGGTCGTCGGATGGTATTTTTAATGTAAGAGCTATTACTGGAGGCAGCAAACAAGCGCAAGACACGACGCCAGTTAAACTTTGGCTCCATATCCTTAAGAATCTCAGCCAGTTTTTCGGCCAGTCCCGCAGGAAGGTTTCCGTAATTT
Organism: uncultured Saprospiraceae bacterium; assembly: GCA_938015415.1. Classification (GTDB taxonomy): domain Bacteria; phylum Bacteroidota; class Bacteroidia; order Chitinophagales; family Saprospiraceae; genus JALZUU01. Next base: position 17,729 of record CALLPK010000043.1, on the reverse strand, counting down.
TTGTACTTATGTTTGACCCGTTCGGCGGTTTGTTTAATAATTCGATTGGCTTGGTATTCGGCGATTTTTCTTTCGCCTTCACTCATTTTTTCAAACTCTTCCCAAAATTTATGACGCTGTAACGCCTCATTTTCTCCGTCGAGCAAATCTTTAATTCTTAACTGACCCGTTCCATCTTTGCCCGTAGGCCCCAACTCATTTACTGCATCAGCAAAGGGCATTTTTGGTTTTTGCTTCATGGTTTTGTCCAGTTGACGGTAATAGTAACCAACGTCTTTATCTTTTTCCAAGGTAATACCATACATCGGCTCGAGGTAAGCAAAATTGTACAAAACAATGCCACCCGTCGGTAATTGTGCTACCGCAACATATTGATTTACCACCAAATCCGCCGCAATATTAAAAAGAGTTTTGTTCGCATAGTTTTTCATAGTAAATAAATGCTTCAGGACAATGTGTAGCATTTCGTGTTTGATCAGTCCATAACGATGATCTTCGGATAGTTTACTCCAAAAATCCGCGTTGACAATTAGCTTTATATTTTGCCGATTCATGAGTGCAACGGCGGCGGTTTCCGTTTGGGTGGAAATTTCTTTAGGTAGTCCCATCATGAAATGTCCGTAGAAAGGTTCTGCGAGGAGGAGTTTAATGCTGATTTTGGAAATAGAGTCGAGCATGGTTTTACAATTAATAAATTTTTAATGTCATTTTTGACGCGATGTACGAATAATCAATTTGATTCGATACTTTGTTAGTCACTTTTTTTCATCCCAAAGTCTTTCAAATAATTGAGGACATATTTTTCTCATAGAGTCATTATCATCTTCTTCCCATGTAAACTCTGGAACAATATAATTGGCTTCAACTGTTTTAAATTTATCTAAATCTCTATAGTCATAAAGATTTTTTTGTGTCCTATCTTCAAATACATCATTTGCAACATACCAAAATGACTCAAATTCATATTCAATTTCTCCTTCGATTAATTCTTTGACCAAATAATCTGGATTTCTTAAGGTTTCATAGTAAGTTTTTTTACCTCTTGAAATCAACCAACATCTAAAATACTCAAATCCGTCATCTCCACATCCACCATTCATTAGATAGCCAGCGCACCAGATTTCAGAAGTGTAAGAGTCAAAAAGAAATTTATCTGTACGTAACCTAAAGCCTATTAATTCAATTGCTGATAATTTAAATAATAATCTCTTTAAGTAATTTTTTTGTTGTTTCTGATTAGTTGACTTTTCTATGGATTCATGAATTATGTCCCAAAATTTATCTTCATCCAACATTGTTGAACTCCTTTCTAATTTTGAAATATCCAATTTGGTTATCATTTAAAATTTTTTTGATTATTAATCTTATGACTAATTATTTAAAGAATGACTCTTTTCAAATTCATTCTTTTTATATAATCGCAAGATAATGCGAATATTTTAATTAATCAACAAATTAGTTATTTTATTTTAAATAATAATCAAAAAAGTGTTATTCTATTTAAAAGAGTGACTATCATAACGTAGCAAAACCCTATTATTCAAAAATATTTCTATTCTAAAATAATAGGGTTTTGGCTACGCGGACTCCGGACTACGGGTTACGCTCCCCCCGCTTCGATAATCGGCTGTGTCCCTTGTTCGCTACAAAGTACAACCAACAGATTGGTGACCAGTTTACGTTTGTCCTCCGGAGTAAAAGAGACAATTTCTTTTTCTTCCAATTGATTGATTGCCATTTCGACCATCCCAACGGCACCTTCCACAATTTCGGTCCGAGCCGAGATGATGGCACTGGCCTGCTGGCGCTGGAGCATCGCAGCGGCGATTTCGCGAGCGTAGCTGAGGTGATTAATCCGGCTTTCCATGATCTCGATTCCGGCCTGATCAAGTTTATTCTGGATTTCAATTTTTAGATTTTCGGCGACCTCTTCGGTATGCGTAATGAGAGAATGAGCGTGTTCTTCGTTTGCTTCGTAAGGATATTTCATGGCCAGTCCACGAAGTGCGGCTACACTTTGGCGTGTCAGAAAATTACCAAAATCCTCTACGTCAAAATACGCTGCGTAGGTATCACGAATCCGCCAAATGACGATGGCGCTAATCTGAATCGGGTTACCCTTGAGGTCGTTTACCTTGATCATTTCCGTTTCAAAATCCTGTACGCGCAGACTGGCCCGGGTTCGCTTAAAGAAAGGAATGGTCCAGCGGTAACCATCTTTTTTATCCGTACCAACGTAGCTACCAAAAAACATCTGGATGATGGCTTCGTTGGGTTCGATGACGTAGAGTCCTCTGGATACGAAGAGAATTATAATAATTGTTGGAATTAAGTAGACCATGTTTTCGGGACGATCTATCGCCGCTCCACTATTAAAAATTCTGGATGCCATAAACAGGGCAAAGATGAGCAGCAGTAACGCGACGATCCAGCCGCTAATTGAGAAACCTTTTTTTTCTTTCATTTTTTTTGCTGTTGGCTATTCGCTTTTAGCTATTGGCTCCCTTCTATCGTAAGTTCACGATTGGGATTTCTATCTAGCGAATAGTAATGATTAATTCTTTGGTCAAATTACGAAATAAAGATCCGGAGACAAAATTATCTCGACCAAGTATCTACATTATAAGACGAACAACTTTTCACCTAAAAGCCCTTTGCAGCAGTAATTGCAGCAAAGGGCTTTCAAAAAATATTTTAATACTGGCTATTTGGCTAGTGCCTCGGGAACTAGTATTTATTCTCAAACAAATTAATCTCTTACGACTGAAACTGCCATGTTATCATCAAATTCTCCCAGCATCACCGGCGACTGCCGCATACCGGTGTAAGAACGAACATTTTGATAAATATAGCTGTATAATTCGTTAATCGTAACGATCCCGTCGGCACTCAAGTCTGCTTCTCCACGTAGTCCACGGATCAGAAAATGACTAAAAACGCCCTGACGTAATCCGCTAGATTCCAGAGAAGTCTCCGTTGATTTTGAAGAAAGAATTAATGCGGTCCCACCTTTGGCTTGCGCCAAGGTTCGATAATACTTATCGAGGGTTTCAGCAACTGTTCCTCGGCTGGCATACATGCTGCCGGAGTGACAAGCATCCGCAATACAAATTTTATATTTTGCGGGACTTTGTTCTAAAATCGCATTGATATCTTCGTGTAGTAATTTATTGTTATAACCATCAAAATCAATCGGTAAAAAAGAACCGTTTAGACCATGGCCAGAAAAGTACAACATCACCAAATCGTTGGACCCAGCCTTTGAAAAAACATCACTCATTGTTGATTTGATTTTTTCCAGGGTCGCATCTTCGTCAATTAATATTTTGATTTGATCATTATCTAATGCTCCACCTTCGGGACTTCTTAAGTGAGCAAAAATCCGGTAAGCATCGTCGTCTGTATACTTAAGCGCTGGCATATGTTCGTAATTAGAAACACCTACCAATACAGCCCAGACTTTGGTATCCGTATTTTGTGGTATCGGAGCAGAGGTTGTGGTTATTGAGTTAGATGTTTGTTCGGGCTTTCCCACATAAGTACCATCCTGCCAAAAACCGTTGACTTTAGATCCATCGAGCATAAAAAGCGTTCCGTTACCATTAAAGCTTCCGTTACGCCATTGCCCTTCATATTTTTCGCCGTTAGCGTAATAACAAGTACCTGTTCCTTCGGGAATTTCATTTTTAAAGGATCCCACGTATTTTGCTGAACCAGCTTCGTAGATGTAAGTACCGATTCCATTCTGGCAGTCGCCTTCAATACACCCTTCTTCGGCAATATTAGTGGGTCTAATATTTTGAAATTCACCATCTACCCATTCTCCGTCGGTTTGCGTACCATCAAGATGATAGATTGTACCAAGACCGTGGGAATAATTATTTTTAAATCCACCGATGTATTTTTCACCATCCGGATAGTACCAAGTTCCCTGACCGTGGAGTTTTCCGTTGTTAAATTCTCCTTCGTATTTACTTCCGTCGATATAAACGTAGACGCCGAGGCCCGCTTCGCAATTACCCTGTACGCAACCTGACTGTACATCGAATGCAGTGGTCGTTTGTGTATTGCCTTTGGCGGCCAATTCCAGAATCTGTCCTTCGGTATTAATAGGTTGTCCGCGTAGCCACTGGCCTTCCCGACGGGTGCCATCCGGATAGGTTTTGATACCATAACCCTCAGGATATCGCTGTACCCATTGACCGCTGTATTTAGTACCGTTGACATAGTCACAAGTTCCCTGTCCGTGAATTTCGCCGTTTTTAAACTGGCCCGTATATTTGGTGCCACTGGGATAAACAAAAGTACCTTCGCCATTAAAGCAATCTCCCTGGACGCACTGTGCATTTAGGAAAAACGAAGATAAAAAAAGAACCATTAATAAAAGGGGGAATCTGTACATGGGTGTGATGTTTTATAGTGATAAACAGATGGACTTTCTCCAAACGAGGGAATCCACTGGATACTACTACAAAAACATTACCAATTATTAATATATGTTTATTTCACTAGTTAAAAAAATTATTCATCTGCATGATTACCTGAATTCACTTAACTTTAAAATATCTTAACTACTAAGTAATTTCAATGACGTTTCATGAAAGTGGTTTGGTTTTTAATTTTCCAGAAGATTGGAAAGTAATAAAATGGGATGAACACCGATTTTATGGATACGTCAGTGGCCGTGGATTTAAGGGGGTAGATTTTATGGTTTTGCTCGACGATGGATTGCATCTAATGGAAGTTAAAAATTATCGAGACCGCCGACCGCAAGATGGGCAGCATCCTTTTGATTTAGTGATGGCAGATCCAGATTTTTACGCAGCGATTTTTTTACAAAAATTTGCGGATAGTTTTGCGTTGATTGAAATTATCGAAAAATACTATTTGCGAAAGCAATTTTTTAACTGGTGGTCCCGACGTAATTACTGGGGATTGAAGACTTTGGCACATCTACCCTTTTTCCAAAAAAGCGATCTTATCTTCTGGACACGAGCGGCACAGATCATTCGCGAACAACCAGAAAACGTACAATTGGATTTATGGTTAGAGCCAGGTCCAAAAATATCATTGGAAAATTTTATGGAATTGAAAAAAAAGCTACTTTCCTATTTTAAGAAAAACCTTATTTTGCCGGAAGGCGTTACCATCGCTATTCATAATGCAATGAATCAGTCGCTCAGAATAAAAGTAGAAGTGGATGCCATGTAACGTAAATTAACTTTTTTCGTAAAAATTATTCAAGACTTATATCCTCTTGGCAATGTTTGGGAAATTTTTTATTATCGAATTTTTTTTATTATGGATAATATCATTGGAGTAATTTTAAGTTTTGCCGGAACGGTAATGACCATTTTAGCCGTTGCTGCTATTTTTTACTTGACTCGTATCTTTCTGGATCGCCAGGCAAGAGGAAAAACCGATGCGGGATTAATTCGTGGAATTGTCTTGTTTACCATCGGACTGGTAGGTGCCATTGCCATTATCCTGGCACTGCCACTAGGTGATTCTTTACGAGGGCAGATTACCAGTTTAATTGGGATTGTCTTGTCAGCGGTGCTGGCGTTAAGTTCTGCTACTTTTATTGGAAATGCACTCGCGGGGATCATGCTACGGGCGGTTAATAGCTTTAGAGCGGGAGACTTTATTCGAGTGACAGATCATTTTGGACGAGTGACAGAACGGGGCCTTTTTCATACCGAAATACAAACGGAGAACAGAGACTTACTGACGTTACCCAATTTATTTTTAGCAACCAACCCCGTCAAGGTAACCCGATCTTCCGGAACCTTTATCAGCGGCATTTGCTCCCTAGGTTATGATGTCAATCACAAAAAAATTGAACAAGCCCTAATCAAGGCAACGGAGATGGCCGGACTTAAGGATGGCTTTGTTAGAATTCAGGAACTCGGTGATTTTTCGGTCGTCTATCAGGTATACGGATTGATTTCGGATATCAAAACAATTCTGAGCGCCGAATCTCGACTTAACGGAATGATTCTGGATGCACTACACGAAGCAGATATTGAAATTGTTTCGCCTAATTTTATGAATCAAAGACAAGTTGGAGAGACTATTTTTATTCCTAAAAAAATGCGAGCCACCGTCCAGAAACATCCAGATGACAATCCAGAAAATAAGATTTTTGATAAAGCGGACGAAGCGGAATCAGTAGAAAAACAAAAGCAGTTAATCAAAGATACGGAAGAAAAAATAAAAGAACTTAATGAACAAATCAAGTCAGCAGCAACGGAAGAGGAAAAGGCTAAACTTCAGGAAACTATTACACAATTAAAAGGGATTAAGGAACGGATGATCGATAAAGTGGATCAAAAGATTTCAGAGATTAGCGGAAATAAGTAGGTGTTGCTAATTAGTAATGGATAATTAATAATGCCCTCAATCGTGTAAGATACGGTTGAGGGCATTTTTCATTAAAAAATTATTCATTATAATTTTCATCAAGAAATCTGCTTTTTAAGTACAGCCAAAATTTCCGCTGCAGCTTCGGCGATGATTGTTCCAGGACCAAAGATACCCATGACGCCGGCATCGTATAAAAATTCGTAATCACGGGGAGGAATCACTCCTCCAGCTACCACCAAAATATCTTCACGGCCTAACTCTTTCAAGGCTTCGACCGTGCGTGGCACCAAAGTTTTATGACCCGCTGCGAGAGAGGAAATACCCAGGACGTGTACGTCATTTTCGGCAGCCTGCCGAGCCGCTTCTTCAGGCGTTTGAAAAAGCGGTCCGATGTCCACGTCGAAGCCGAGGTCCGCAAAACTGGTCGCAATAATTTTAGCACCCCGGTCGTGTCCGTCCTGGCCTAACTTAGCGACCATGATACGGGGACGACGTCCATCGAGGGCAGCAAATTCATTGGCTAGCCGTTGGGTCGATTTAAATTTTTCGTCCATACTGATTTCTTTTGAGTAAACGCCACTCACAACCTGAGTACGAGCCACGTAACGACCGAAATGGGCCTCCATTGCGGCGGAGATTTCTCCGAGCGTAGCACGTTCACGGGCAGCAACAACAGCCAGTTCCAGAAGATTACCATCACCAGATGCTGCGCAGTCGGAAAGCGCTTTTAAGGCTGTTTGCACTTTGTCATCATCCCGCTCAGCTTTTACCCTTTGGATACTTGCAATTTGTCCCCGACGTACTTCGGCGTTGTCTACTTCGAGAAGTTCCATCTCCGTTTGATCGTCCGTTGGAAAGATATTGACTCCAACAATTTTATCTTTTCCACTGTCAATCCGGGCCTGCTTACGAGCCGCGGCCTCTTCAATTCTTAATTTCGGCAACCCATTTTCGATCGCCTTGGTCATCCCGCCTAATTCTTCTACTTCCTGAATTAAGGCCCAGGCACGGTCTACGAGTTCGGCGGTTAATTTTTCCACATAGTAAGAACCTCCCCAGGGATCAACGACCTTTGTTATATTGGTTTCTTTTTGTAAGTAGATTTGAGTGTCCCGCGCAATCTTGGCAGAGAAATCCGTGGGTAACGCCACCGCTTCGTCCAGCGAATTGGTGTGCAACGACTGCGTTCCACCTAACGTAGCAGCAAGTGCTTCGATACAAGTCCGGGCAACATTATTGAACGGGTCCTGTTCGGTGAGGCTCCATCCCGAAGTTTGACAATGCGTACGCAACGTCATCGATTTTGGATTTTCGGGATTAAATTGTTTGATGATTTTTGCCCACAGCAATCTACCCGCCCGGAGCTTGGCAATTTCCATAAAATGATTCATTCCGATGGCCCAGAAAAAAGACAGTCGCGGTGCAAACTGGTCGATGGTCAATCCACTCGCCAATCCGGCGCGTACGTATTCCAGTCCGTCCGCCAGGGTATAGGCCAGTTCAATATCAGCCGGAGCTCCCGCTTCGTGAATATGGTATCCACTGATGCTGATGGAATTAAAGCGCGGCATTTCTTTGGCGGTATATTCAAAAATATCAGCAATGATTTGCATCGATGGTGCGGGCGGATAGATGTACGTATTCCGTACCATAAATTCCTTTAAGATATCATTCTGAATCGTTCCGCTCAGCAAACTGCGGTTGACACCCTGCTCTTCTGCCGCTACGATATAAAAGGCCATAATGGGAATTACGGCCCCGTTCATCGTCATGGACACCGACATTTTATCCAATGGAATTTGGTCGAATAAAAGTTTCATATCCTCCACCGTATCAATGGCTACGCCAGCCATTCCAACATCACCCGTCACCCGTGGGTGATCCGAATCATAGCCCCGGTGGGTCGCTAAATCAAAGGCTACGGACAATCCTTTTTGTCCGGCGGCCAGGTTACGACGGTAGAAGGCGTTGCTTTCCGTGGCGGTAGAAAATCCAGCGTACTGACGGATCGTCCACGGTCTGCCGCTGTACATAGAACTATAAGGTCCACGCAAATATGGTGGTAATCCGGCGACAAAGTTGAGGTGATATACGTCTTTGAGATCCCCGGGGGTGTAGATTTCTTTTACGACAATCTGCTCGGGCGTTTCCCAGGTCTGATCCGCTGGGGTTTCCGTGGCTTTCGCCAGAATAGTCGGATCGAAAGCGATGTTTTTAAAGTCAGGACGGTTCATAGGGGAAAGATACGGAGAAATTGTCTGTCCTGTGAAAAAGGCACTAATTTTTTATTTGGTTATGATCTGCCACGAAGATACAAAGGCACTAAAATCATTAAATATACGGGAAGAGGCGAAGTCGTTAAATTCTTTTCCCGTCCTTTCTGTCGTTGTGCCTTGGTGACCTGAAATAAAAGGGAAAAGAACGCAGTCAAATGACTGGTCTCTTCCCCAATCGTCGAAAACTATTTTTATCCTTCTATTGTTTTGACTGAACGATCGCTTTACCCATATAGAGATGCCGATTTTAAGATTTTTGGTGGGTTTGAAGTAAAGCGGAAAAAAGTTAATTTTGGAAGTCGGATTTTGGTTAAAAAATGACCGATCGCAGGTTATTGCACAGTGCATTAATTTTGAGTATCAAATTTGAAAAAATAATTTCATGATAGCATTTGAAAAATTTACGTTGGGTAATGGGTTACGAGTTTTGGTACACGAGGATGATAGTACACCAATGGTAGCGGTCAACGTTTTGTATAATGTAGGAGCGCGTGACGAGTCGCCGGAGAAGACAGGATTTGCACATTTATTTGAGCATTTGATGTTTAGTGGATCAGAGAATATTCCGGATTTTGATGAGCCGATTCAATTGGCGGGCGGAGAGAACAATGCTTTCACAAACAATGATATTACTAATTTCTACGAATTACTACCTGCAGAAAATATTGAGACGGCATTTTGGCTGGAATCGGATAGAATGAAGATGTTGAAGTTTGATCAGAAAAGTTTAGAGATTCAACAAAAGGTAGTAATTGAAGAATTTAAGGAAACTTGTCTGAACGAACCTTACGGTGACGCGTGGCATTTTTTGGCTGATATGGCTTACAAAATTCATCCTTACCGCTGGCCGACCATTGGCAAAATACCAAAACACGTCGAAGATGCAACGTTAGAAGAAGTAAAAGAATTTTTCTTTAATTATTACCGACCCAATAATGCGATCTTGGTGGTAGCTGGCAAGACGACGGTAGCACAAGTAAAAGCGCTTTCGCAAAAATGGTTTGCCGATATTCCAAGTGGAAAAAGACCAACCCGAAAAATTGAGGTGGAACCGCCGCAGCGTAAAATTCAAAAACAAATCAATCCTGCCAAAGTACCTTCGGATGCGTTGTATCTGGCTTTTCACTGTCCAGCCCGGGTGGATAAAAATTATTACGCGGCGGATTTAACCTCGGATATCCTTTGCAATGGCTCATCTAGCCGGTTGTTTAGAAAGTTGTACAAAGAGCAGCGTTTGTTTAATAGTATTGATGCTTTCATTACCGGAAATATTGATCCGGGATTATTGATTATTGAGGGACGACCAATGCCGGGGGTAAGTTTGGAAAAAGCGGAAGCGGCCATTTGGAAAGAATTAAATTTACTAAAAAAAGAAGGACCTACGGAATTGGAATTACAGAAATATAAAAACAAAATTGAGAGTCTGCTGATTTTTTCTGAATCCAATGTATTGAATAAAGCGATTAATCTGGCGTACTTTGAATTGATCGGTGACGCAGATTTGATTAATACGGAAAAGGCGGAATATCTCAAGGTAACGAAGGAGGATATTGTTCGTTTAGCAAATGAAATTTTTACGGAAGAGAATTGTTCGGAGTTGTATTATAAGGCGGCGGTCGATGGGCTTTCGGTGGGTTGACAATTGGCTTTTTCTCTTCTGATGTGTTTGGTTTTCGGTGGGTTGACAATTGGCTTTTTTCTCTTCTGATGTGTTTGGCTGACAATCGGCTTTCGGTGGGCGCTCTTCAATCGGTGAGGGGTGGACGATGGGCTTTTTTCTCTTTTGATGTATTTGGCTTTCGGTGGGCGCTCTTTTATCGCGTTTTTTTTAATTTATGAGGATGGCCGATTGAGGTTCTCTAACGTGAGTTTTTTCTTATAGAATATTTTTGAATGGGGGATTTTTTCTGATGTGTTCCAGTTTGCTTTGAAATAGTAATCCCATTTTTTCGGCCCTGGTTTTTATCTCTTCAGCTTTCTCGCCGCTAAAATGTTGATCCAATGTATTGTTGAGTAGTTCCAGCCAGCGGTCAAAATGTCTTTTTTCGATGGGAAGCGAACGGTGTTTGGAAAAAGGATTACCCTGGTAGTCCCGTGCGCCGAAAAGCACCGTATTCCAAAAACTGTACATGCGTTCCAGATGGGGTATCCAATTGCCATTTGGAATAGCTGCGGCGAATACGGGACCGATCAGTTGGTCTTTGCGTACTTCGGTATAGAATGCATCAACAAAAAATTTCACGTCTGCTTTGTTAAAAATATCTTTCATGGTTCTAAAATAACTTTTTCTTTCTAAATAAAAGTTGTCTATCAAAACAAACTCACATACCCAAAGTGCGTCTTTACCGACCGAAAATCAAATCCCGTATTTTGTTGTTTACCGACCGCCAGACTAAATCCAAACAATCCGACCCTGGTCTCAAAGGTAATCCCCGCGCCCATTCCCGCCGGACGGTCAAAGTTACGTTGATCGACTCGTATATTTTCGGTATATCCTAAATCACCAAAAGCAAAGAGATAGGAATTTTGCCCGAGCAGCAGGCGAAGTTCCAGCGTCGCTACGGCGTAGTTGGTGACAAAAATAGACTCTTCGTCAAAACCCCGTAGTATCCGATTTCCGCCGATTCGAAATTGCTCATTTTGGTATACCGGACTGTCCGCAATAATATAACCGCCCCGAATTCCCGTTTTGAGAACAGTTCGACGTGATAACGGAAAATAATATGCCGCTTGACCACTCAACTGATATTGGAAACTCTGTAGATTAATCGTATCGTACAGTATTTCAGGATTAAACTCTGTAGACGCTAATTCTAAAATTTTATTGTTTTTATTAACTCGTTTCAGGCCTGCTCCACCCCGTAGGTTAAGCATCCAACCTTTACTGGGATTAAAGCGGTAGTTCAGTTTTTGAATCTGATATTCTAATCCAAAACTGGATCGACTTATATCCAGGATAGAAGGTAATCGCTGGCTTTGTAAAATTAATGCCTCATTTACACTCAATACATTTGTGGTAGAGCGATTCCAAAAAACCCGTAAATAGGTTCCCGCTTCAAAAAGATATTGTATCCCTAGATCTGAAATCACATCAAGGTAAGCAGTATCTCTTTTATACAAATCAAATTTCAAATCCATCCCAAAAGGGGTATCTAAAATATAGGGATAAGCCAGTGCGATATTCAACTCTTGCGTTTGTGGTCGGAGTTGTTGAAACTCGGCATAAATTTTTTCTCCCCGACCAAATTGATTATTCAGATCAGCGTTGAAAGTTCCGGTTAATTGGAAGGTTCGAACATTCGGATTATTAGGTCCCGTAGATTGATTATTGGGTTGTAAGCCCACCAAAAAATCAAATCGGCTGGCATTTTTTTTATCAATAAAAAGATTGATCGTCGCCTGATCACCCGCAAAGGTAACCGTAGCATTTTGTTTTTCTACGACGAAGGGAAGTTCCCGCAAACGGCTTTTAATCTTAAGCACTTTTTCCCGGCTGTACAGCTCTCCATTTTTAATCCCCAAATAATTTTCCAGATAGCGCGTAGTTATTTTTGCGTTACCGAAAATTTTTATTTTATCAAAAAAGGTAAGCCGGCTTTTCTGCATAAATATTTTTGCCCCGATTTTCCCGTCTTCGATTACGATCTCATCCAGCCAAACGGAGGCGAAAGGATAACCGTGATTTTCGGCGTAATTTAGCAGATTTTCCTGAATCTTTACCAACTCCCGATAACGAAAAGGTTTACCATCAAGGAGTCGCTCCCGAAAACCTACCTGTTCTAAAAAAACGGGTTCTACGTTTCCATTTTCCAGACTCGTCCACTCGTACTGCGGACCAGTCTGCAAGTTAACCTGCGCAACCGTATCCCGCCAAATGACCGTGTCTATACTCGCGGCCAAGTAGGCGTCGTTACGTAAATTTGCGATGATACTTTGTAAATTTTCGATCAGACTGAGTGTGTCGGGATAGGTGTCAGGAAGTTCTTTCCAGGCGGAATGTGATTTTTCAGTATCGGTGATTTTGAGCTCTAGCGTAAGGGAACGTTGGGCCACGAGCGAGCTGCTACTATTGATATTTAATAGCATTATCATTAAGATCAAAAAAAATACGCTTATTCTCATTTTAACTCAAAAAATTATACTTCTGAAAATTGAAAAACAATTCAACGATGAGCTTGCTCTAAAAAGGTTATTTCTCGCAGAGGTCGCAAAGACGCAGAGATTCTTTAACGTGTAAATCTTTTATCGTAAATACTTTAAACTTATTTGGAATCTTCAGTAATGCTGCTTATTAGTATAGGCTCAACGATTCAACATTTCAACGATTCAACAAAAAAGAATCCGTACTTTTGTTTCCATATCCCGTCCGTGTAACAGGATTCTTTTTTACAACTATGTCCGGCATCTATCTTCATATTCCCTTTTGCAAACAGGCATGTCATTATTGCAATTTTCACTTTTCTACTTCGCTAAAATACCGAAAAGAAATGGTAGCTGCGATTTGTACAGAAATTGAGCGTCGCGTCGATTATTTACCCAATGGTCCTATCGAAACCATCTATTTTGGTGGCGGCACGCCCTCTATCTTAAACGAGGAAGAGTTGGCAAAAATTTTCACTACCATCCAAAAACATTTTACGATCTCACCCGACGCAGAGATTACCCTGGAAGCCAATCCGGACGACTTGTCGGAAGTACGACTAAAAACGCTAAAGGATTCGTCCGTCAACCGATTGAGTATCGGCGTACAATCTTTTTTCCAGGAAGATCTCGTGTATATGAATCGCGCACACGATGCGCAAGAAGCGGAACAATCTATTCAGCTGGCCCATGATTTTAGTTTTAAAAATATCAGTATTGATTTAATTTATGGTTCCCCGACCATGACGGACGAGCAGTGGGCAGCCAACGTAGACAAGCTCATCCGCTGGAAAATCCCGCACCTCTCCTGTTACGCGCTGACCGTAGAACCCGGAACGGCACTCGATCATTTTATCAAAAAAGGAACTTCGCTTCCGGTGGACGAAACTAAGGCCGCCCGACAATTTACGTATCTGATGGATACTTTGGAAGCGGCAGGATACGAGCATTACGAAATTTCCAATTTTTGCCTGCCCGGTCATCACGCTCGGCACAATACCAATTATTGGCGGGGTGTTCCCTACCTTGGAATAGGACCTTCGGCGCATTCTTTTGACGGGCCTTCCCGGCAATGGAATGTTGCCAATAATGCCAAGTACATAAAAGCGATAAACAATCAAAATATACTTTTTGAAAAAGAAATACTTTCTCTCGCCGATCAGCACAACGAATATATCATGACGGCCCTTCGTACCAAATGGGGCGTAGACGTTGCGTTTCTCAAAAAAAGGTGGGGTGAAACAGTGGCCAGTGAATTTGTGAAGGGAATGATTGCTATTGTAAATCGCGGCGAAGCTGAACAGGAAGGGAGCATTTATCGTTTGACAAAGCGAGGACGATTGCTGGCGGATGGGATTGCGGCGGGATTGTTTCTTTAAGGGCTCTTGGCTTCTCTTTAATGTGGCTACGCTATTACGATTGAGGGAAGCAAGAAGCTATAGTGTTCAATTTATAAAATTATCTTAGTGCATATTCAATATTGGATATTGGATATTGGTTGCTAAGCTTGCCTATTGGACAGACAGTTGCACCTTTTGAAGGTATGATTATCAGTTGATTCAGCGCATATTTTTATAGCTTTTTTCATTGAAACAGCAAAAGTTCCATTTTTATATTCACAATAATACTACCTAACACCTCTCATGAAATACCATTATCTCCATATCCACGCCATCGATCTGTATAAAAAAGATAAATCGTCTGATAAAATTTATTTAGACTCTCTTTCAGAAGACATCATCGTACAAGCCGAGGGCTTTTGGGCGTTCGACGATTTGAGTACTAAGCTTTTGGACAGTCATAAATTAAAAATCTCGTTTGAGAAATATTCGAACCTAAGACTTGGGAGTCGCCTATCTCAGTCTTTTACTACGCAAAAAAGGAAAATTCCAAAGTTCCTCTATAAATTATCTTTTGCCGGAGTCGCTGGTCAGGACCCGATCGGTGTTTATAAAAATTCAAATCTGATCGTTTCAGAAGTATGTTTACGGATGTTAAGAACGGAGGGGTTGGTGAAAGCAGAGAGCGATTTGATTGAAGGTACGATTGAAGAATATTTTGAAAACAACCGTCAGTATTTTTGGATACCGGAGAAGGTACGGGAGCGGTTTATTGCGGATTTTATATTGGGGTGAGGGGAGGTAAGTTAGCCCGACTGTCGCAAAAATTTCAGTTCAGAAATGCCAGTAAATCTCCCCTCAAAACCCGCCCCCATACTCCTCCATAAACCGCAACCCCATATCCAGTCCCGTCCGGTAATCAATCGTCAGTTTTTTCTTCGATGGCAGAATACGCCGTCGTCTTTAAATAATCTGGTGGCGCGATCTGGACGATACTAGAGAATGTTCAAGTGGAGTTTTGAGATATTGCCAAAATAATTATGCCTTAGATGAACGTGGAGACTGCAGCAGAACGACGATGGCGAATTCAGTTCAGGATTACCAACAATTTGTGAATGCGACAATTGTCCAAACGGTCATACAAAAGATAAATGTGAATGACTATCAGTCTGAATACGTTATCTAGCACATCATATCATTACTACTTTTCCATAAAATTCAACTTTAAAGCCACCAATCCACTTATTACCGGCTCAATCCCATTTTTTTTAACCATTTTAAGCCATAAATAATTATATTTATGGCTTAAAGTACTTATTTTGCACTAAAAGCGTATAAAATTACTAAAAAATGGAAAACCTGGTAGGCAGATTAAAAGAAGCAAAGATCTTAAAAGAGGCAACAAATTCCAGAAAATCTGAATTTATTGCGATTTACGGGCGCCGTCGGGTGGGGAAAACCTTTCTCATCAGAGAAGTCTTTAAAAATGAATTTTCGTTCTATCTCACGGGAATTGCTAATGTAAATATGCAGCAACAACTGACGCAATTTTACGCAAGAATTACACTGCACTTTCCAGATCAGAATGAATTGCTTGCTCCCGAAAACTGGTTTGATGCTTTTAATTTATTAATTCGATTACTAGAAAAACAAAAAGACGATCAAAAGAAAATAATTTTTTTGGATGAGCTTCCTTGGCTCGATACGCACAAATCAAATTTTATTCCCGCTCTTGAGCACTTTTGGAATAGCTGGGCCAGTGCCAGAAAAGATATTATTTTAATTGTTTGTGGATCAGCCGCTTCCTGGATGATCAATAATTTATTACGCAATCGCGGCGGGCTACACAATCGGGTAACCGAAAGAATAAAACTGGAACCATTCAACCTAGCAGAAACCGCATTATTTTTTAAAAATAAAAACATCAATTTCGATCAATACCAAATCGTACTCTGCTATATGGTTTTTGGTGGTATTCCTTACTACTTAGAAAGAATAACCTTGGGATCAAGCGCCATGCAAAATATCAATACTTTGTGTTTCGAGCGAAATGCCCCTTTCCGCCTGGAATACGAAGATTTATACGCCTCGTTATTTAAACACGCCGAAAAGCATCAGGCCATCATCACCGCCCTTTCTACCAAAAACAAGGGACTTACACGAAAGAAAATCATCAAACTCACTGGACTATCCAACGGAGGTGGACTCACGCGTATTTTGACTGAACTCGAAGAAAGTTCTTTTATTAGAAGTTACCGAAATTTTGGAAAAAATAAAAAGGAAAAACTATTTCAGCTTGTGGATTTGTATTCTTTATTTTATCTCAACTTCATAAAACACTCTAGCCCAGATGATGAGAATTTTTGGATTAATGCAACTGAATCTCCAGTATTTCGATCCTGGAGTGGATATGCTTTTGAGATGGTTTGCTTGCATCACGTTGCCCAAATTAAAAAAGTATTAGGCATCAGCAGCGTACAAACTTCCGTTTATTCATGGCAGTCTGAAGTCGCACAAATTGACTTGATCATCGACCGCAAAGATCAGGTCATCAATCTATGTGAAATGAAATTTTCGATAACACCCTATTCTATTACAAAAAAATACGGCGAGTCCTTACGGCAAAAAATAGACGAATTTCGACAGGCCACTGAAACTAATAAAGCAATTTTTTTAACGATGATTACCACCTACGGCGTAGCAAAAAACAAGTATAATTATCTGGTACAGAATAATCTAAAAATGGAAGAGTTGTTTGTTGATCTTTGAAATTAAATATTTAGCATTGGACATTCAGACATTCCCCTCAAAACCCGCCCCATACTCCTCCATAAACCGCAACCCCATATCCAGTCCCGTCCGGTAATCAATCGTCAGTTTTTCTTCCGTCGCAGAGTACGCCGTGGTCTTTAGATAATCTGGTGGCGCGATCTGAATGATTTGTTCAGTATGTTCTTCTGCCAAAAAATCCAGAGCTTCGTTATAGACAATATGCTCCCGTGCGAAGAGGTCTTTCATTGCGGGATTATTGCGGTTGATAAATTGCCCCAACATACCCAAGTAGTGCCAGTCGGAACGGTAGACCAACGGTTGCGACCGAATGATCACCACTTGATCGGCTCCTGATTCTATGGCTCGTCGAGCGGGAATCGGATCGGACCAGCCTCCGTCCATCAACTTCAGATCGTTGATCCAGTAGTAGCCTTTGGTCAAAAAAGGTAAGGTGCTCGAGGCCTTGAGACAGTCCCGCCAGTTCTGAATAGTGGGCCAGAGGTACACGGGTTTTCCATCTTCAATATTGGTGGCGACGATTTCTATTTTTTTATTTCTGGATACTTTTTCCAGACCGGAAATATCAAGTGGATAAGATCGATCTGCGTATTCTTGCAGATACGCTAAGTTGATATATCCTTCTTCCGAAAAAATATTTTTCAATCCCATAAATTCCGTATCCACAATAATTTTCTTGGTAATCTCGTACGTCGCCTGATAGCTTTTACTTAAAAAATAGGTCATCGACATCGACCCACCCGACACACCTATATATAGATCAAACGGATCGAATTTATTGACCAAAAAGGCATCCAGGACACCTGCACTAAATACG
>CALLPK010000042.1 GCA_938015415.1 uncultured Saprospiraceae bacterium | reverse complement strand
CAGCGGAGAAATTATTCAGCTGACGGCTGGAACGATCAACGGCGGTACGTACTACTGGTACGATGGTAACCCCCAATCTGCGCCTCCGGGCACGTTGATTTCCACGAACCAGTCACCATTTATTGGTAATCTGGAAGCAGGCATCCACGATTTCTATTTGATTGTAGAAAATGAAAATAGCTGTGGATCGCAAACCTTTGCGGTTACGCAGGTAGAGATTTTTGCCGAGCCGGTGATCAGTGCGGTAAGCGGAGACGGCACGTACTGCCAGGGAGAAACGGTAACGCTAAGTGCGATTAACACCGTACCAACGGGAGGAATCATGAGCTATACGTGGACGGGACCGAACGGTTTTAGCTACACGGGTACGAGTGCTGCTAGCGGACCGTTTGATCTGATCTTACCGAATATCAGTCCGGACTTTGAAGGAAGCTATACGCTGAGGTTGACAACTGAGGATGGTTGTATGACCACGGCTGCGCAGTCGGTGAATATCGATCTGGATGCGACACCGATTACGCCAGCCCTGACGGCGAATACCGATCTGGTTTGTGCAGGAGAAATTATTGAACTGACGAGTACCGCTTACACGGGCACTCCGGTAGTTTATACCTGGGCTTACACGGACAACGATGGTAACGTAACGATCCTTGGAGATACGGATAATCCAAGTTTCTTTATCACTGATGCAGCAGATGCTAATACGGGTATCTACTCAGTAATCGTGACGGTAGACGGTTGTATTTCTCAACCATCGAATGGAGAATTGATTACGGTATTTAGTAATGTGACCCCACCGATTACGACGAATCCAACGAGTGCGATGTCACCGGCCTGTATGGGTGATAATGTGGATTTAAGTGTACCATTTATATCGGGAGCGACCTACGAATGGATTGGTCCCAACGGTTTTAATTCTACTTTGCCAAATCCGGTGATTATCAATATTGATGGAAACGGAGCGGGAGCGTATTATGTAGTAGTGGAGTTGGATGGTTGTGCGATGGTAGTATCAGAAACGACGACGGTGTATGTTCAGGAGCGACCTGCAGCCCCAACGATAGTGAATAACGGACCGTGGTGTGAAGGTAGTGATGTTACGCTGAGTGTAAGCAGTCAGTTAAATATTCCTCCTGGTACAACGGTGAGCTTTGACTGGTACAACGCAGCGACGAATGGCTTGATTGGTACGACGGAAGATCCAAGCATTACCATAGAAGATGTAGATGCTAGTTTTAGCGGAGAATACTACGTGATCTATACTTTAGGTCAGTGTAGTGCCTTGCCTTCGGAAGTAACAATGGTACAAATTGACGGAGTACCGAACAACGCAGCAGATGCTGGAGAAGACATAGAATTATGTGCGAGTCAGGTAGTGGTACTGGACGCGGAAGCCCCGACGAGTGGAAGCGGTTTGTGGACTTCTATGACGGGAGCGACGATTGCGAATCCAGAGTTGGCGAATGCGGAAGCGAGTGATTTGATTGAAGGAGAAAATATCTTTATCTGGACCTTGTCCCAAGGGTCTTGTAGAGATTACGATGCGGATACGATGCGGGTAATGGTAAATTTGATACCTGTAGATATTGCGTTTGCGGGTAATGATATTGACCAGTGTGGTAGTAACACAGAATTGAGTCTTACGGCAAATGTACCAACTGCTGCGACGGGCGTTTGGACGCAGTCACCGGGTCAGGCAGCATTAGGTGTAGCGATTGTAGATGCAACGGATCCCAATACGGAAATCACGGGAATGGTTTTTGGAAATCAGTATTTATTTACGTGGACTTTATCACTAGGAACGTGTGAGAATTATTCACAAGATGAGATTATGGTGAGGGTTAGTGAATCCCCTCAGTTAAATGCTTTTGTCTACGAAAATATAGTATACAGTTGTGGAGGGGAGACGCTGAATCTATCGGCATTAGAACCGACGATTGGCTTAGGAAAATGGTCAACAACGTCTACAGGAAGAATTATTGATCCATTTGAATCGGAAACGATTGTGGATGATCTGCCGATGGGCCGGAGTGTATTTGTGTGGTCGTTAAGTGCGGGAGATTGTGAAAATTACTCGCAGGACAGTGTAGTGATCTACCGGGAAGATGAGATTGTCACGCAGGGTGAAAACTACGAGTTAGCCTTCGGTGATACGCTGCGCAATATGAATTTATTACTGAATGACTTTATCGGCAACGTAGAAGAGTGGGAGTTAACGCTGATTACAGAACCACGAAATGGTACATTAGTTGGAGACTTTGAAAATGGATTGTTCGAGTATCAACCGGATGCGGCGTTCTTTGGAGAAGATCAGTTTGAATACGAGATATGTAATGTAAACTGTCCGGGTGAATGTAGCACGGCGATTGTAAATATCAAAGTGAACGGACAGGATCAGACGGGCGAATGCTGGGTGCCGAATATCATGACACCAAACGGAGATGGCGACAACGATGCGTTTGTAATTCCTTGTCTGGATGCGTATCCGGATAACGAAATCCGGGTGTACAACCGCTGGGGAGATTTGGTTTACCGCAAGAATGGCTACGCAAACGACTGGGAAGGAACGTATAATGGTGCATTACTGCCATCTGGAACGTACTTCTACATCATTCGCTTATCGCCACAAGATACGGAGGAGACGCAAGGATACTTTACGATTTTTAGATAAGAATAAATTGCTACTGGCTTCTTGCCACTTGCTTCTTGCTTTCTTCTATCGCGCATGAAAACGCGTTTGAGGGAAGCAAGTAGCAAGAAGCAAAGAGCAAGAAGCAATAAAAATTAATAGTTTTTAAAAAACTTGATGATATGAAATATTTAGTAATAACAGTCTTAGCTTTATTAAGTGTTAGTAGTGTGTTTGGTCAGGGAGACCCACATTATACGATGTACATGTTTAACAAGCTGGCGATCAATCCGGCGTACGCGGGAAGTCGGGAAGCTTTGACGTTAACGGGCCATTACCGAAATCAGTGGGAAGGAATTGACGGAGCACCGAAGACGTTTACGTTTGCGGGCCACTCACCGTTTTTTAAAAATAAAGTAGGCGTTGGGTTGTCCATTATTTCTGATAAAATCGGGATGGTCAATACGACTTATATAGATATGTCCTATGCTTACCGAATCAAAATAAACGACGAATCAACCTTAGCGATCGGTCTTCAGGGGCAGCTGGATTTTGGACGAATCGACTGGACGAAAGCCGATCCGCTGGATGGTGGCGACAACCGATTTTCGGAAGGCCGGGAGACGCGACTCAATCCAAATTTTGGACTGGGAGCGTATTACCAGCACGAAAAATATTACGTAGGAATATCGGTTCCCCGGGTATTAAAAACGTCTATTTATGATCAGGATGCGAGTTCAACGGTGCTGAGTATCAACTCCTTAAGATCTTATTATTTAATGGGAGGACTGATCGCCAGGGTATCGGAAAATGTAAAGTTCCAACCGGGAGCGCTGGTGAGTTTTAATCCTAATTCGCCTTTTGAACTGGATCTAAACGCCAGTTTTGTATTTATGGATGCGCTGTGGGTAGGTGCGTCGTACCGACTGGGCGACTCGTTTGATTTTATTGTACAGTATCAATTTAATCAGCAGGTCAAAGCAGCGATAGCGGCAGATTTAACTTTGTCAGAACTAAATAATTATTCTCCGGGCAGTTTTGAATTGATGTTGGAATACACACTCAAATCAGACGGAGCGAGATATAACAATATAAGATATTTTTAAAAATAAAAATAGTGTTATAAAAATAAAGTGGACCAGCGATGTGGCGTAGTGGCCTGAAAGGCCAGCCCGCAGGGCCGAGCGAATAGCGAGCTACGAAACGTAGCGGCCGTAGGCGGTCCCCAAAAAAAATAAAATGAAGTAGTATGATTTTGTTGAAATGATACACATTTACAGCTCAACGATTCAACACCTCAAGGATTCAACATTACATAAATCGAAAAAGATGCGTAGTAAAAAAAATTGGTTAGTAGCACTTTTATGCGTGTTAACTATTGGATTACAAAGTCAGACGATGGCGGACATCCGTCAGGCGGTCAAGGATACCTCGCGGATCGAGCGCAACTCGATTGGTGGTAATGGGTTGTCTTCAAAAAACCGTAAAAAGGCAGACGAAAAATATGAGGACCTGGGGTATAAAACTTCGGTTGACTTGTATCAGAATTTGTCGAGAAAGGAAAAAAAGGATATGACCGTCTTGCGTCGAATGGCGAATAGTTACCGACTCAACGACGAGCCGGAAAACGCTGCGTACTGGTATTCCAAGTTTATTAGTGAGACCAAAGAAGCAGAAGATTTACTGAATTACGCAAAAGTATTACAAGCTACGGGAGCGTGTGAAGATGCGGTACGCTGGTACAAAAGATATACGGATCGGGGCAACAAACGGCAAAAGGAAAACCGTGATTTTATCAATAGTTGTGCGGAAGAAAAAGTATTTAACGAAAATAGTCACGTAGAAATAACGAACGTTAAGGTGCTGAATACCAGTCACTTAGATTTTAGTCCGATCCCGTACAAAGATGGATTGGTGTTTACTTCGACGCGGGGGATTTCGCGGATGAACAACCGAAAAGACGTATGGACAAAAGATAATTTCTCTGATTTATTTTATTCAAAAAGAAAAGAAGATGGGACGCTGGAAGATCCAATTCCACTGTTCGGTGCGATCAACGGAAATTACCACGACGGAACGGCGACGTTTAACCGTCCCGGAAATATGATGTTTTTTACCAGGAACAATAACGACGGAAAAAGCAAAAAAGGCCTGATCGATTTAAAGATTTATTCGGCGAGTAAAGACGCCGATGGCTACTGGGCGAACATGGAAGAGCTGGAATTTAACAGCGACGAGTTTACGACCTGTCACCCAACACTTTCTCCCGACGGCAGAAGATTGTACTTTGCGTCCAACCGTCCGGGCGGTTACGGAGGGCTGGATATTTATGTGGTAGAATCAACCCTGGGAGGTTGGAGTACACCGCAGAATTTAGGACCTACGGTGAACAGTTCAGACAACGAAATCTTTCCGTTTATGGCTGAAGATGAGACGTTGTATTATTCCTCCAAAGGTCACAAAGGGCTGGGAGGCTTAGATATCTTTATGGCACAAAAAGTAGACAAGGAAGACGAAGGGAGCTGGTCGGTGCGAGAGAATATGGGGGAGAAGTTCAATACGAAAAAAGATGATTTTGGATTTTGGACCAACGAAGACAAGACGGGTGGCTACCTGAGTTCGAGTCGTCACGACGGCTACGGAAAAGACGATATTTACGAATGGACGGCGGATAATAATCTGCTGGCGATGGGTGGCATGCCGTATGAGATGTGTGTATTTGAAGCTGGCAGTGATCGCAGAATTGAGCGCGCCAAAGTAACGATTACCGAAGTGTCGGAAAATAAAAATAGTAATAATTTAAGTGATGGAAATTTAATGTTGGCCTTAAAGCCCATTGAAGAAAATTCACAAGAATACGTACTAAGTGTAATCGGCAATCAGACCAACGAAAAAGACGTGATCACTGATTTTTATACGGACACCGAAGGCGAACTGACGTCGCGGATCAAGCCTGGAAAACAGTACCGGATCAAGTCGGTTAAGAAAGGCTACGAAGATGCCGAAGCGATTGTCAGCTACGAAGATTTAAAATCAGAGAGTAGTTATTGTGTACCGATGAAGCGAAAATCCTGTATGGTGTTAAACGGAGTGGTCATCAATAAAGAATACCTGAATGCGATGCCGGGAGCAGAAGTTCGGGTGGAAAATAAATGCACGGGAGAAACCCAAAAGTACACGGTCGGCGTGGACGGAAAATTCGATTTATGTATCGAATGTGGTTGCGAATATAGATTTTTAGGGATGAAATCCGGCTTTGATTCGGACACAGAATTCCTATATCCAAAATCGGAAGATTGCGATCCGGAAAAAGAGTTAGAAGTAAGATTAGAACTGGGCGTAAGAAAAATAATCAAGACAGAGGTCGTGTCAGCACCGCCCGTTGCGACAGCGCCCGTAGCACCGCCAACGATCCAGTATGTCCCCAAAGTAACCTACGTCCCACGCACGATTTACGAGCCGGTAACGACCTACGTCCCTGCGCACGAGATGACGCCGGGGATGTTGAACAACCACTTTTTGGGCGATGCCAACGGCACGTATACCGAAGGGATGGTGATTAATCTAAAAGACATTTATTACAACTTTGACAAGTTTGATATCCGGCTGGATGCGAGCAAAGATCTGGACCGTTTACTGCAATTATTGCGGACCTATCCGAGCATGCATATCTCGCTGGAGTCGCACACGGACAGCCGTGGAAGCAATGCTTATAACAAGAATTTATCTGAAAACCGGGCAAAATCTGCGCGATCTTATTTGATCAGTCAGGGTATTGCTGCGGCGCGAGTTACGTCTCAGGGATTTGGTGAAAACCGTCTAAAGAACCGCTGTGCGGACGGGGTAGTATGCTCCGAAGCCGAGCACCAGCAGAACCGGAGAACAGAGGTGCGGGTGACGAAGTTTGATCGGCAGGATGTGCGGGTGGAGTATGGGAAGTAGGGTAGGAAAACACACAAATAAAAGTATGAATAGCGCTAATTACACACGGTAATTAGCGCTATTTATGTTTAAGGTTGATATATTTTTTTTTATAATTGTTTGGTATAAATTTTGTCTTATTCCTGATGTGGAAGTCTGTCTTTTGGCTAGTCTTCCTTATAAATAAGCGAAAAATCCCCCTGTCTTATCTAAAGATTGTCTGATTACCGTTTGTTTGTATTATAGTTTTCCAGTTAATACATACCGTACATTTTTTCACAAAAAAATACATCTCATGGGCAAACGTCTATGCAAGAACCTATGGTACCTCGTTACCATGACAATTGTTTCTCTATTCTACTTCCATAACACCGTATCTGCACAGTGTATGCCCGGAGACATCGGTGGTACCGTATTTCGGGAACTGCCCGCAAACGGCCTGGCCAGTGCCAACGTGTATGGAACGATGGATGCGAATGAATCCGGTGTGCCGGGAATCACAGTAACGGTCACGGACGTGAACGATATCGTGCTCACGACCATTACTGATTTTCGTGGTGACTGGTGGGTAACGCCCGCTTCTTATCCAGTAAGAGTTGAATTTAGTTGGTCCGATAGTTATCTGGAAGCAACTACTGGAGTAACTGATAATCAGGTGGTAAGAATTGAAAACGCAGCTGATTGTAATATCGACCTTGGCGTTCAATACCCAAGTGATTACGCTCAGGCGATGCCGGAGGTAATTGTCAATTGCTACGTTCCCGGTGATCCACTGGGAGGAGGAACGAGTGGTACACTTGATGCCGTAGTCACCTTTCCTTACGGACGAACAGGTACGACACCCGAGCCCGATAAAGACGTTTTAATGTCCGAGGTTGGTGCCACCTGGGGATTGACTTATAATCCTTATACTGAAGTTGCTTTTACTTCCGCCGTGCTGAAAAGACACGTCGGATTAGGTAGTTTAGGGATCGGAGGAATTTATGCGATGGACTATAGCGGTGGCGGTACGCCAGTAACGGCACCGTTGATTGATTTGGCTGCGATGGGAGTCAATTTGGGAACTGAACCTGTACGAAATCTAGCGATTGATTTTGATACACCAGAATCAGATTCATTAATGTTTGACGCTCCCGGAAAAATGGGAATGGGTGATTTGGATATCTCTGATGATGGACAGACCCTTTATGTGGTTAATTTAAATGATAAAGAAGTTGTAGCTATTGATTTGACGGCTTATAATGCCAATGGTACTTTACCAACGATGGGTGAAGTAAGCTCTTTGGGATTGATTCCATCGCCCGGTTGTGCTTTTGGAGCTAGTCGTCCTTTTGGTTTAAAATATTATCAAGGTCAACTCTATGCAGGTGTGGTTTGTAGTGGTGAAAATGGAGGAACGGCTATTGACTTATCCGCTACTGTTTATGCGTATGATCTTAACTCTAATACCTGGAATACAGCACTCAGTACTTTTCCATTGGATTATACCAGAGGTGAAGTAGTAGGTGGGAGTTGTACGCAGTGGGAACCGTGGATCGCTGACTACGATGGCTTTGATAATTGTAGTCCAAGTCCTTTGTTAAGTTCTTTAGATTTTGATGTGGATGGTTCTATGATTATGGCATTTACAGATCGATATACTTTACAAAAATTTACTTTTCAAAGAAATCTTACAGATACACAATCTGAAACTGCAATTAGTGGAGGAGAATTGTTGCGTGCCAGCATTAGTGCGGGTAGCTTTGTTCTTGAAAATGCCGGTACAACCGTCAATGGTGGTGGCTGTGGTAATAACGGAGAAGGACCAGGGGGTGGAGAATTCTACTGTGGTGACTTTATTGATCCCGATCATTACGAAACCGTAATGGGGGCTATTGCTATTTTACCCGGAACAGAAGACGCCATTGTAACTGTCATGAATCCAATTGACGGGACGTTCAATTCAGGTGGCGTAAAAATGTTTAACAACAATGATGGAACCAGTGCCGACGGATATTTACTTTATCAGACAACCACCTTTCCCGGTGGAAATGGAAACGCCGTAAAAGGGGGTGGTTTAGGTGATATTGAATTACTAAAAGATCCTGCTCCGGTAGAAATATGTAGTTTTTTATGGATGGACAGCGACAACGACGGTTCTTATGATGCCGGAGAAACCGGACTTAATGGAATTGAAGTAAGCTTGCTGACCACAGACGGAACAACGGTGGGTACCACTACTACGGATGCTAATGGTCAATTTTGTTTTAATAATAATTTAGAATATTTCACAGATTATTACCTGGCGATTGGAACTAACGGAGATTTTGATCCAGTAAGCGGAATTATTCAGGATTCGCTAAGCTTAACTTTCCCAAATAATACCACTGGCCCAACGGCAGAATTACACGATTCGGATGCCATCATCGCGAGCGGAGTTGATCCGAGTGTGGATGGTTATCCTTATTTAACATTCAATACCGGAGGAAGTGGAATAAATACCAACGACCTGGCTACTGGATTTAGTGTGTCGGTTTGTCCGGTGATTGATACGCCATCTGCTCCGCAAACTATTTGTTCTGGTGATACCATTACGAGTTTGCAGATTGGAACGGATGCAACGGAGGCCGACGCTATTGTATTTGTCTATTTTGCCGATCAGCAAATGAATGCTGATATGTACACGGGCGGAACATCGCTTGATACAATTACGCCAGTAGGTGGAATTGCAACTATAAATGATATTGTTTTACCAATAAATAACACGGCTTCTGCCGAAGACTATTTTATTTACGCAATTGCTAATCCAATTCCTGGAGATGTAAATTGTCGTCCTTTTGCAGAAATACTCATTACCGTTGATCCTGCTCCGATAGTATCTGTGACTAGTAACAGTCCGGTCTGTGAAGGTGCGAATATTATGTTAAACGAAAATGGTGGAGCAGCAACAGACTGGAACTGGCAAGGGCCATCTTTCTCTGCAGGAGGTATCCAAAATCCAACCATTATAAATGCTAGTACGGCAGATAATGGAATGTACTACGTGACGATCACGGATGCTTCAGGTTGTACCAATGTGGATAGCACTTTTGTCAGTGTGACCGGAAGTAGCAGTATTACCTTCGGAAATACTGGACCTTTTTGTATCATGGAAACTCCTTCTGATATTACGGCAGTCCCCGGTGGCGGAACTTTTAGTGGAACCGGAATTACCGACGCTGCAGCTGGTACTTTTGATCCGGCCATTGCTGGAACGGGTATAACAACCATCACCTATAATTTTACCGATGGAAATGGTTGTTCCGGTAGTGGTAGCGTAGACATAACTGTCTTAGCTTCTCCTACCGTAACCCTCGATGGTGTCGGCCCATATTGTGTTACCGACCCAGATACGCTTTTAAATGGAATGCCTGCTGGTGGAACCTACAGTGGAATCGGAATTATCGATGGTGCAAATGGCCGTTTCGATCCGGGAGTAGCCGGACCTGGAACCCATACTATTTCTTATACTTTTACAAATGCTCAGAATTGTAGCGAAACCGCAACTACTGATATTACGGTTGGAGCTATTCCTGACATTCAGATACCAATTGATGATGAGGTAGGGCCTTTTTGTCGATCTAATCCTCCAGTTACTATTCCAAACGAAATAAACATAACACCTTCTGGAGGTCAGTTTTATGGAGTTGGAATCACAGATACAATGACAGGTGTTTTTGATCCTAGTATAGCAATAGCAGGGTCAAATATGATTCAATATGTTTTTGATCATCCTGATGGGTGTACCAATAATGGGTTTTTAGAAATAATAGTCCCTGTTCCGGATATTCAAATTTCTGCGGCGGGACCATTTTGTTCTTCTGATGTTGCAGTTATCTTAAGTGCCTCGCCAACTGGCGGTACTTTTAGTGGCGTCGGAATCATAGACGGTTCTAGTGGAATATTTGATCCAAGCGTAGCGGGTGCAGGAAACCACTTAATTACCTACGAATATACCGACACCAGTGGCTGTATGGGAAGTGGTACCAGTAATATTATGGTCAGTGACTGCAACGGAGACTTTGGAGACTTTGTCTGGATAGATTCAAATAACAATGGTATTCAGGAAATTGGAGAAGCAGGTTTCAATAATCTGACGGTCAACCTCTTTGATGCCAATACCGATATGCTGGTCAGTACGACTACGACGGATAACATGGGAACGTATTTGTTTACCGGATTTACTTCCGGAGATTACTACATTATTTTTGATACCTCCGGCATTGGTGAACAATATATGTTTAGCCCGATGAATATTGGGTCCGATGATCTGGACAGTGATGCCAGTTCAGCTGGACAAACGCCTGACTTTATGGGGACGACTGGATTTGATGTACTCAATATAGATGCAGGGTTAGTACCCGTGGCAGATATAGGAGATTTTGTTTTTAATGATTTAAATAATGATGGTATCCAAACTTTGGGTGAACCCGGAATTGAAGGGGTAACCGTCAATCTCTATGATGCCAATACCGATATGATCGTAGCAACTGCGATTACCGACGCGAACGGAAATTATGTTTTTGATCGAATTCCTTCTGGGGATTATTATATCGAATACGATCCTTCAACCAACGTAAACGGAGATGATTTTGTCTTCGCGCCACAAGACGCGGGTATGAATGATGCTGCGGATAGTGATATCAATCCTTCTACTGGCTTAACACCAGATTTTACCTTCGATGCAACGGCCGGAGATGATACCGATATCGACGCTGGATTTATCCAGGCTGGTTCGATTGGTGATTTTGTCTTCGCCGATTATGATGGTGATGGTATTCAGGATCCGGGAGAACCGGGAATTGCCGGAGTAATGGTGGTTCTGAATGATCCTATTGGAACTCCTTTAGATACCGTTTTCACAGACGTTAATGGAAATTATACAATTGATGGAGTGACAGTAGGTGATTATTTTATCAGTTTTGATAATACGACGAATACCGACGGAAATACTTTTCTAAGTACGCTGATTAATGCCGGAATGGATGATGATCTGGACAGTGATATTGATCCGGTAGCCGTCCGTACCGCTACATTTACGTACGATCCAACAGCAGGAAATATTACCAATATAGATGCTGGATTTATTCCAGTCATGACCCTTGGAGATTTTGTCTGGTTAGATTTAAATGAAGATGGAATTCAAGATGCAGGTGAGCCGGGAATCGAAGGCGTTACCGTTACGTTATTTAATTCAGCAGATAATTCAGTTTTTAGTTCTACGACAACGGACTCAATGGGAATATACAGTTTACCAAATATTCCTTCTGGTGGTTATTACTTTGGATTTGATGAATCGACTAACACCAATGGTTATAATTTAGCTACTTCTCCACAAGATAATTTTCTTACCACAGAAGCTTTAGACAGCGATATTGATCAATCTATCAATTTAACAGGCAATTTTATTACGGATCCGCTTAACGGAGACGATTTTGATATAGATGCTGGTTTTTATCAGGTAAATATTTTCAGCATTGGAAATTTTGTCTGGCAGGATAATGATGGCGATGGAATTCAGGATGCTGGAGAACCAGGTTTAAGTAACGTAGATGTTTTTCTAGCGGATGCAGTTACAGATGCATTGATTGGAAGTGCAACCACGGATGCTGCTGGTGCTTACCAAATTGATAATGTATCTCCTGGAAATTATTACCTGCTTTTTGACAACTCAAATTATGCAACTTATAACTTTAGTCCGCAGGACGCCGGGGGAGATGATGCGCGGGATAGCGATGCGGATACTGGTGGACAAACTGCTAATTTTTCTATCACCAACGCAAATGATTTTGATTTGGACGCAGGGCTGATTCCTGATGTTGTGACTAATTCCATTGGAGACTTCGTATTCGAAGACTTAGATGAAAATGGAATGCAGGATCCAGGAGAGCCGGGAATAGAAGGCGTGACGGTCTATCTGATTGATGATATGAATGACACACTCGGAATGACCACGACTGACGCCATGGGTATTTATATTTTTAATAATGTTCCAGCAGGTAGTTATTACCTATACTTTGATGAGACGACTAATACGGATGGCAATACTTATAATATTTCGCCTCCAGGCGTAGGTATGGATGATCAGGATAGTGATATAAATCCGGTGACGGGTAGTACGGCAGTATTTGTCTTTGATCCAACCATGCCAAATAACGATATGGATGCTGGATTTTTCCAGCCAACGGTTCATGTCAATTCCATTGGAGATTTTGTGTTTGAAGATACAAATGAAGATGGAATACAGGATGGGACCGAAACTGGAATTGAAGGCGTAACGGTTAATCTATTTAATCCGAGTGATTCGATAATTGCAACGACGACCACGGATGCGATGGGTGCGTATAGTTTTGATAATATTCCAGCGGGCGATTATTACGTCAATTTTGATGTGACGACGAATACGTTGGGTAATGTGTTGGTAGCATCTCCACAAGATAATGCGACCACGACAGAAGATTCAGATAGTGATATAAATGCA
>CALLPK010000041.1 GCA_938015415.1 uncultured Saprospiraceae bacterium | reverse complement strand
AGCGGGGCGTTCCTGTTCCCGATTTTATGCTTTGCGAGTTTACATGGTCGCTCCGCTGGAGCTAGGGGCTTGCGTTTTTATTGGTATTAAAAAGATGGTCGCCCCTCCGGGGCTGAGGTTAGTCGCAAGGATTATTTGTATCCATAGATTATAGTAATCTGCTGTTTGTTTTAGTGAGTGGTAATTTAAACTGGCTTTCGGTGGGTGGAAGATTGAAGCGGCTATAAGCCCTCCAATCTTCCTTCTAATTCTCTTTTTCGCCACAGACGTGCTGCGCCGATCATGATACGTTCTGCTACGTCGGCGGCTCTGCGATTTTGGTATTGTTCGAGGTCTGTACCTTTTACCCAGTCGTTAAAGGCACCCATGGACGGGCCGCACCAGATTTGCATATCCGATTTCCGGTCCATGGTTCCGGCGTTGGCCCAGTTGGACGAAAGTCCAAGATACCAGCGGAAGATTAGGGCCATTTTTCGTTTCGGATTGTCTTTGGCACGTTCGATTTGTTGTGGATCCCGTTCGTTAAAAAAGTCGATACAACCTTGCCAGATTTCTTCGAGTGGTTTTTTAAAAATCTGCTTTTCCAATTTCTCTCTTTCTGCGGTCGGGATATCATCAATGGAATTATAGTGCTTGTAATAATCGAATAATTTTTTGGCGCGCGGTCCGAATAAAGTTCCTCGTTTTAGCACCTGTAATTCGACGCCCATTTCAAACATATCACTGGCCGGGGCCATCATGACATCGGTGGCGGCAACGGTCGCTAACAATTTACGCACGTGTTCACTCGTACCCGCTTCTACGCAGGCCTGATTGACCGAACCGGTGACGATGTAGGCGGCGCCCATCATGAAGGCACCGAGGGCTGATTCCGGGGTGGAAATTCCACCCGCCGCGCCGATACGAATGGGTTGGGAGAAGTTATGTTCGGCCTGCAATTCGTCCCGGAGTCGAGTAATCGAAGGTAGCAAGGCGACCAGGGGACGGTTATCGGTATGTCCACCGGAGTCGGCTTCGACCGTAATATCATCGGCCATGGGAACGCGGGCGGCAAGGGTGGCTTGCTCGGGCGTGATCTTGCCAGCGGCTAATAATTCGTCGAGAAAATTTTGTGGTGCAGGTTGCATAAAACGAGCTGCCACTTCCTTACGGGAAACTTTTGCAATTACTTTGTTTTGAATAATGATTCGTCCATCGGGAGCAGTGGATAATCCAGCGACCCGGTAGTGTACGATGTTCACTGTCAAGGCTAGAAAAGCAGAAGCTTCGACTACTTTGACACCGTGCTTTAGAAACAATTCTACGGAACCCGCTTCGAGAGCTGGTTCGTTGGGACTGTGGATGAGGTTGAAGGCGTAGGCTTGAGTTGGTAGCGCAGCCTGTATTTTTTCGATGGCGGCTAATACTCTTTTGGGTACTAATCCGGCGGCGCCGAAAGAACCGAGGAGGCCGTTTTGTCCCATCGCAATGACGAGGTCTTCGGAAGCAATTCCGTTGGCCATGGCGCCGGTTTTGTAGGCATACCGGAGGCCGTAGTCCCGGCGGAAACTTGGGTCACCTAATTGTTCGGGGAGTATCGGTTGGCGGAGCATGAGTAGTTCGAGGCCGGGGCCGTTGCTGTCTACGGTTCCTTCGTTGGTCAACCCTACCCTGCCCGAGAAGTCGCGGACGACGTAAATGGGGGCTTCGATGTTGTTTATCTTTTCCTGGATTCCGGCGGGGTCGAAGGCGACTGCCCGCGGGGAGCCTTTCCAGAATAATCCGGAGGGGGTGCCGTTGAATTTTAGCATGGTATTTTTGGTGGTTGCGTTTTTGCTGGTTGTTGTTTGCATTGTTCTTTTTTGCTGGTTGGCCTGTTGGCTATTGGCTGGTTTGCTTCCTTCAGTAGTAAGCATTTTATTTCAATTGATAAAGTGTTTTGTCGCGCAGAGGCGCAGAGACTCTTTAACGTGCATTCTCATACAGGGGTAAAATTACGTTGAATTACTGGGAATTTATGGTAACTGGCGGATAAATTTTGGAATCTTGGAAAAAGACCTAGATATCAAATCTTCTATACCGGTCAAGACTGGCTTCAGAAATTACATTTCCTGTTCAGCTAGTTTTTCATTTTCAGAAAATGAGCAAGCATTTCTATTCTCAAATTATGTTCACGTTTACCTTTCTCTGGTTTCCAATCACCATAATCGACATTTAATCGTTGAATAATCACTGGATGATTTACGTCAAGGCAATTAATTGTGATACCTCCTGATTCAGATCCCCTTCTAGGACGTTCAATTGGCAAACTAAGCTTAAATGAATCACGACGGATTATTCTTGATTCTGCGCTGCGAGCTTCAAAAGCATAACTACCAGAAATTATTCCTTTTTCATTTTTTCTTAATTTATCTAGAGTATACATCAATTTCCATTCGTGCTTGCCATCTTCGATTTCTTTTACCTGCTCCCTTCTAATATTTATTTCCATAAGCTTATCCTTATAAATTATCTTTTCATCCACTTTAGCTCTTAAATAGACGATAAAAATTCCTTTGCGATTTTCTAGTTTAACATTAAGAAGAGACGAAGCATCTAGATAGTTAAATAATTCCTCCTTATTTATATCTACAATTGATGAACTATCAGTCATTGTATCGTAAGTAACCTCTGATCGGCATTTTTTCGTTTCGTCAATATTACAACTACTACATCCAATAGCAACTGCAAAAAATAAACTAGCATACTTTAATATTTCCAACATATTTTTAAATTTTTTCGTTAGAAAACTTTCGTTATTCGCTCGATCCAGGTTCCGTTCTCCGTTCTAAGTTCCACCATGTAAAGGCCGTTAGGTATTCCGCTCATATCCAGCAGATTGTCCTGTTTTAGTAATTGCGTTAAAATAGCTTTTCCGGTATAATCTCTTAAGATCAGTTCTCCTTCTGTTTTGGTAGAAAACCGGATTGACAATCCACCAGAAACCGGATTGGGGAAAATAGAAACGTCAAGATCTGATAGTTCATTCACGGACACTAACACATCCTCCCCATCACAATCTTCGTCAATTCCATTGTTAGGAATTTCTATCGCTTCGGGATAGATGGTCTCATTTAAATCATCACAATCTGCAAAAATATCAAAACCGTCTTCGTCCACGTCAAAAGAATAGACCATGGTATTTTCGGTGGTGTTGGTGATGATCGGCGGATTAAAATCGAAGTAGATTCCGGCGGAGTTGGTGATCTCAGTTAGTTCGGGAATGTTATCGTAAGCCTGGATGCTGTACATTACGTAGCCTTGGCTGGCTTCGAAATTAGTCATACTATCCGGTAAAAAGATATCAATAAAATTAAAGCTGAGGTATTGGTCGTCTTTTAGTTCGGTACTGAGGACTTCGTCGTGGCTGCTGGCGATAACGCGGAAGGTGGACGGGTCGAGATTGGCGTCCAGCGTATCGCGGATAACGACGTCGTAGGCTTCGGCGTTTCCGGTGTTTTGGAAACGGATGGTGTAGGTGAGGGGTTCGCCGATGAGGGCGTAGTTGAATGGGTAGATGGGGTTGACGAGTTTGTCGTTGGGGTCGTAGGCGCAGTCGATGATTTGGCTGTAGTCAAAGATCTCGGAAGTCTGGTCGCCAATGGTGTCGGTATAGGTGACATAGGACTGGAAGTTGAGACCAGTTCCGATTTCTAAATCTGGCGGGCCGGGCATTCCGAGGCTAATTTTTTTGTGCACTAATCCGCTGGGGAAGAGGTCGGTAAAGTGCCAGCCGTAGCGGTTGGGAGCCACGATGGTGTCGGGTTGGTCGATGAAATCGGTGCTGGTGACATTGGGGTCTACTTCGAGCCAGAGGGTTCCGTTAAGGAAGGTGGTTCCGGTGTTTTGGGCTTGGAGGCTCAGGGTTTGGGATTCGTTGCAGCGGAAGTTGGTGGCGGCGATGGAGGCTTCTATGTTGGAGAAAAGGTTGGTGGGTTTGAGGCCGAAGTAGATGGTGTCGGAAGGGTTGAATTCTGACAAAGAAACATTGTAGGAATCTGGGGTAGTGAGTTCCCAATTTGGGGTACTGGCCAAATTAAATGAAATAGTATAATCATCAATTTCTCCATAGAACACTCCTCCATTCATTGAGTTACCAAAACTAAAAAGATCGCCTGGATTAATATTTATGCTAGCGTTGCTAAAGAAAAGTTCGTCGGATTCTTGAGTCCCATTTTCATTTAGGTCATAGAAAATGGGGTGAGCGATTTGGCCGAGTACGTTACAACTAAAAAGGATCTCCTCTTCACTATTACAACCTGGTCCATTATCAGAAATAAGCGCATCCTGTTCATTCACGATATGATTACAAACACTCATGATAGAACAATTGTCCAGCATTGAATTATCAGATATCACTACATCATCTCCAACAAAGGTCAAATTCTCTAGTCCTTCTAAATTATTCAAAAGACTATTTCCTTCAATTTTAAGATCTTTTAGTATCGTAGTTACGTTATCCAGACCTGATAGATTTGTCAAACTCTCATTAGACCTGATATATAAATTCTTTAAAGAATCCAAATTTTTCAAACCTGACAAATCAGTCAACAGGTTATTATTCTCAAGAGAGATAAAACAATCAATCACAGGAGAGGTATAAATGGCCATCGTAGTTAAACTATCCAGTTCTGATAGACTAGTCAAAGCAGGATTATCTTTAATGGATAGTCGGCATCCAATAGACTCCAGATTATTTAGACCTGACAGACTCACCAAATTTTCATGGTTATGAATAGATACCTCACCTGTAATTGACGTTAAACCTGTAAAACCTGTCATATCGGTTAATAATGGATTGTTACCGATAAAAAATCTCCCGACTGATGTTAACCCTTCCAGACCAGTAAAGCTTGTCAAGTTTGAATTTGAACCTATGCTTAGTAGGCTACCAATTGAAGTTAGGTTATTCAGCCCAGTAAAATTGGACAAACTTTGATTATTTGCTACATATAAACCATCAAGAAGTATTAAGTTTTCCAAACCAGACATATCCACTAGTAAGGTATTTTCATTTATAAACAACCTCCAACCAATACTACTCAAATTATTCAGGCCTGAAAAGCTTACTAAATTATCATTCCTTTCGATTATTAATTCAGTACCAATAGAATCTAAATTTTCTAGTCCTGACAATGAAGTTAAATTGTCATTATTATGTATTGTAAAAATAGATCCAATAGTTTGAAGATTATCTAATCCTGCCAAAGAGATCAAATTCTCATTGTTACGAAGACTAAAACTTGAACCAATAATAGTTAAGGAATTCAGTCCTGATAAATCAGTCAAATTATTACACCTATGTATTTGTAACGACTCACTAATTGAGGTTAGATTTTCAAGTGCTGACAAGTCGGTTAAATTAGTATTAGACTCCAACCACAAAGATCCATCAATAGAATTTATATATTCCAGACCAGATAAATCAGTCAAATTATTATTACCAGAAATGTAAAATATACCATTGGGTATCAAGTTTTCTAGACCTAGTAAATTAATTAGATTATCATTATTATTTATCCAAAAATAGATAACATTAGTTAAATTTTCTAGACCAGAAAGGCTATTCAAACTTTCATTATCACTAATTATAAAATTTCCTTCAACTGAAATTAAATTTTCCAGACCAGAAAGGCTAACCAAGTCAGTATTACCATCTATTATTAGTTTTCCTTTTATAGAAGTTATATTTTGTAAAGCTAGTAGATTAACAATGGTACCAGAATAAAATTCACTAATGGTAACATCCCCATTTATCTCTGTGCAGTTCGGATAATTAACCAAGAATTCATCTAAATTACCTTGGTGGGGAAAATCCAAACCCCCTATCGGACAGTCCTGCCCAACAGCAATATTCCCAAACAACAAAAAGAAAAAGAAGATAATGGCGCTAAATCTCATAATTGAATTTTTTAAACTAAAATTGAATAAAATGAATATTTTTCAAAATTAGTACTTGATAGGTATTACATCTTGATTAGAAACAACACAGGTATTTAACTCCCTGAGTATTTCAAGATTACTAGAAGGGCCACTCCAAAGATAATAAAACATTTCAATATAACAAAGCTTTTTATTTTCCGTGTATCAAATCATAATGCCTGCCTACCTTACTCAGTAAGCAGTACATTATTAATTCTTCATTAAAAAATTATTCATTATCCTTCCTACTTAGCTATACCAATCCCCAGCCCCTTCACCTCATAAATCCGAACCTCATCATTCCACAAGCTACCATCCGCTACCACCTTAATCCCCCACTCCGTCACCGTCACTTCTTTGATGTGCAATTCCAGCTCCAGCTGATCGACGTGCTGTAAAATCTGACCTCTGTATTTCCACTTTGTTTCGTGGTTCGGCAATTGTATAAAACGTGGATTTTGCAAATCAGCACCAATACCTTGTTGGATCGTAAAGGTCTGCAACGCCTGCATCATCGCCTCTACACCCAGCGAGCCCGGCATTACCGGATCCTGATAAAAATGACAGGTAAAGAACCAGTCGTAGACCTTGATCGCCCGCACCGCGTGTACGTATCCGAGGCCAAATTCTCCCTGGTCTTTCGCCACGATCAGCGAATCAATTAACCTCAACTGCCCGTCCGACAACCGGTAATGTGGCTTGTCCGCCGGAGCGGTAAACAACTTCATTTTTCCGTAAGGAGAATCCAGATTGATACGACGATAAAATTTTTCG
Source organism: uncultured Saprospiraceae bacterium (assembly GCA_938015415.1). Lineage (GTDB taxonomy): Bacteria > Bacteroidota > Bacteroidia > Chitinophagales > Saprospiraceae > JALZUU01. The sequence goes on along the minus strand of CALLPK010000041.1, from coordinate 21,538 downwards.
GCCAGCGCCGTTCGTCGGTACCACGGGTCTACCATCTTGCCACCGTCCAGACCAACTTGCTCTCTTAACATATCCGCCGGAAAAAATCCAAAAGATGATTTTCCTTTGTAGAAGACGTGACCGTCAATGGATAATTCAAAAGTATAATTTTGTAAAACGGTGCCGCCGAGCGAAACGGAGGAAGTTAATACGGTGTCATTCTTTATGACTTTATTTCTAAAATCCGTCCCGATCGGCAGGTCAAAGGTTTGTCCGTTGCCATCCAGATTCCGGAAATATAATTCCTTATCCGGAAATTCCAACGTACTGCCCATATACGCGCCCGACAATCCGCAAGGCTGCAACGCTACTTCCATCAGGATAGAATAAGGCATCGTATTGTGCGCATTTTGGGCGTAGTACCAGGCATCTTCCGGTACGTCGTATTCGGCGACGGTTGGAATGGGCTTGGAAAAGTCCATCCGTGTTCCGTCAATTGACAATATTCTGGAGATAACTTGTAAGTCGGTGTTGGGTTGTCGCGAAACGGTCTTGTCATCGTAGATTTTAAAATCGTCTCCGAAACATTTGGACAGTTTGTCCAACGCAAAAGTGGTGATATCTTCTTCGTTCATCAACGCGTCTGCACTGCGGGGCGAGACATAAACACCAGATTGCTTTTCTAAATATTTTGGATTGTCTTTTTCTCTTAATTGTAGTCCTAAATTTTCAAAATGTACCGTTACTACTCCATCTGAAATAATTTCTAAATCTCCAATCACGTAAGGATCAGGGATTAAACCGATTTCTTTGATCTCTAATTTATAAACTAATTTGGTGTCTTTGGTCGTCACTTGTTTACGACATCGCACCTTCTGCGGCAAATCAAACACCGGCTGGTAACGGGCATCTTTTGTCAATCGTTGTAGTCCTAACATCATCATATAAAAACGCAGCAAATTTCCGCCACCTTCGGCTTGTAACGAGCCCGCCAGAACTTCGTCGTCTCTGAAATGACAAGGAAAATACCAGTCGTCGGGACTCAAATCTTTTTCGGCTACAATCAATCCCAGTCCGTACGCACCGCCTTTGGTATCGACCGACACAATCCGGTCTAACATCAGTATTTTTTCCGGCGGAAGTCGTAAAGATTCGTTCCGTCCGTTCGGATGATAGCTTTCGTTTCCAAAGCAGGTCACCGGGTCGCCCGCAATCAGGGCCTGTAAATCGACTTTGCTGAATGCCGTTTTTTCGGTCGTCAGGAACGGTGTAAAATGTTGTTTGACCGCATTGGTTCTCACCGCTTTTTCTTTGTCAGAATAGACCACACCCGCTCCGTTCTCCAACTGTTTGTCCTCAAAAAATCCGGCACAACCTCCGTCCATTTTCAACACCAAACGATCTTCTACGTAACAACGGTAACTAAAAAAGAACAGCGTATTATCCGCATTTTTCACAAAAGAATTAATCGAAATATCGTACCGTAAAGTCTGACCTTCGAATGGCAAATCGTCCACAAAAGTCAGGGTACAATCCAGCAACCGATAGACTAAATTTCCTTTATTTTCTAAGTCAATTCCCAGATAAGAAATCAACATCAGATCGCACTGACCCGACTCCACCGACACCGCCCACGGGATTTGCCGATCCGTTGTAAACCAGGCATTGTACGGAATATCGTATTCCGTTTGCATGGTCGAAGGTTCGTAAACGCCGAAATTTCCGGTCAGGTCAGTTACGCGACTCACCAGTAAATACGGGTCCATCGGCAACATCACCCGACGGGAATATTTATCAATTTCACTGTAAGCCGGACCAAATACTTTGGCGATTGATCCGGTAGCAAATTCAACTAAATCTTCTTCCGAAAAAATAATCTTTTTCCCTTTTACGGATTCGCCCGCCGCGTAGTCCTGCAATTTTAATCCGTTCTCCCCGATCGTTCCGGGTCTGGATTTTTCGGTCTTGTTTTGTGGTGTTGTTTCGATCATTGTATTTATTTTTTTAGTGGTAAAAATGGAAGGTCGGTCATCGTACGGCAGCGTCATTTCTCCGGCTCCGACGGCAACCAATTCCTGTTTTTTTACCTTTTTATTTTTTGTGATATTTTTAAATAATGCCCGCTGCTTTTCGTTCAAAATATGATCCTGAACGTTTCCACCACCGGGGGTAATTTTTTTATAAAAGCTTCTTGTTTTTTCTTGTACTTGTTTTGTTTCGTAAAATTTCTCCAGATTTAAATCCAGTCCGTGACTTAATAATTGCGCCATCATTCCGGCCAGATTACGGGCGTCCGTTTTTCCACTTTGGTTGGTGGCGACGGCCAGATGTGGTTGCCCGGTGAGGATCGTATTAATCCAGCGGGTACAGGTAGCGTTGGCGCCGACTTCGATAAAAATGCCCGCTCCTTCCGCGTACATTTTTTTGACCATCTTCGGAAAATCCACCGCATTCGCACAAACCTCCGTCGAATTTTTCGCAATGACTTTCCGGTCCATCGGAATTTTTTCTCCGGTGATACTACTATAAAAATCAATTCCGGGATTTGCTTTTAACGCAAAATCGTGCATCTCCAACAACCCCTTTTCTTCCGCCCGGCAAAAATCGTGGTGGATTATATTTTGAAAAGGCAACGTGATCGTTTCGGCTCCCAGCTGATCGGCAATCGCATGACAATCCGTTTTATCACCGGAAATAATTACTTCGTTATCGGTGTTGATAAATGTGAGATATACATTTGGGTAATTTCCCAATAATTTAATTACATTTTCTTTGTCATTCAATACTACAAGACTCGTCCACCGGGCTTTGGCCTCATCAGTCGTCACGTTCCAGTGTTCGGCCAACAGTTCTAAATTTCCCGCAAATCTATTTTTAAAAATCGGCGAATTTCTGAAAGTATCCGTTTCGCCGGCATCCCAGATATTATTGGAATACCACATACTGCTACACTCGCCCATGCTGTATCCAAAGGCCATCTTTGGTGTCAATTCCAGCGTATCCCGCAATAACCAATTATAAGCCGCCGAAAAGAAAACACCGGAAGACATCATCGCAATCGCATCGTCCTGAATGACGGGAACCGTTTCATTTTTGGCCACCGTTCTAGGATACAAATAATCACTTTGCACGTAGGTATCCAGCCTCGGTTTTAAATGACCAAACTCCTCGTACAGTTCCGGAAATAACTGAAACAATTCCTGCCCCATTCCCGCGTAGGCGGTCGAAGAACCCGGATACACAAACGCTACTTCCCGGTTTTCGCCCAGAGGATTTCCGGTAAAATAACTGCCGCCGGGTGTTTTTAATTCACTCCCGTTGGTAATCGCAGCGTCGATATTTTTTTGAAAATAATTTAAATCTCTTTGAATGGATTGCTTATCCGATCCCAGTAATACGAGCGTGTATTTTTCTTTTTTATTTTTAAAAACTTCATAAACATTTAACGCCTGCTTCCGAAGATCATCTCCCGTAGATATCACCGTTTCCAGTTCGCTCAATGCGGAGTTTGCCTCAGAAATCGTTGAGAAGTTTAACGGAAATAATAGGGGTATTTTTATGCTGCGGTAAGACCCGTCCGGTGTTTTTTTCTGAACGGCTTCGTTCAGTTGCCAGCAATTGCCTTGTCCGTCGCTGACGCCCGCCGTTCGGTTTTCACTAATCCAGGGACGCGAGGAATTCGGAATAAATACTTTTTCAGAAATACCATTGCGATCCGTCATTTTCCAGTTGGGAACTCCGGGAATAAAACGGTGATGTAAACAAAGTATGGTCTTAATCAAACCGGCAATTCCCGCCGCCGCAAACGTATGCCCAATGTTGGTATTCACCGAACCGATGGCTACCTGCCTTTTTCCGGCCGATAAAGTATCCAGACTTTCACGTTCTGTATTTTCATTATTTTGAGCCGTAGCCAATTCCAGATATCCTAATCCTTTCGTTTTCCTGATCGGCTGAAAACCAGCGATTTCTGCGTAATTACCCGCAAGATTGGTAGCCGTCGCTTTTTGTAAAACCAAGGCCCCCGCTCCTTCTCCCGGCAAAACGCCATCCGTATTTTCTCCAAAAATCAGGGAAGGTTTTTCACCCGTAAAAAAAGTATTTTGTTGATTACGTAACAGAATGTTTTCCATCCCACCCGCAAAGTCTACCGCACCGACCACCACCGCGTCCACCTCTCCAAGTGACAACATCTGCTGCGCAATTTCTAACGCCCGAAACGCCGATTGTGCTCCGGCGGAGACCGTAAAAGCCGGTCCCGAAAAATCCCAGAGTGCCGCAATTCGACTCGCCATAATATTTCCGACAAAACTCGTGTGCTGACTCGGCGTTTGAGAACCATGCCGTTCGTACACCGCATTCCGCGCCGCTTGTACCAACTCCTTTTTTTGCTCCGCCTCCAACTCAATTCCACTTTCTTTGAGCGCCGTATTGAGTTGCCATTCGGCATCCCAGCGGGCCAGATATTGGTGGATGCCCAGTTCGCTTTCCATGGCAATCAAGACAGCTATATTTTGTCCTTCTTTCAATCCCGCATCTTTAATCGCCTGATCGGCGACCTTTAGAATTAAAGCTTGTTGGGGCTCCAGCGTTTCGGCTTCCTGTGGCTGAATTTTATAGCGTAACAAATCAATTTCAAAATTTTCAATATAGGCACCTTTTGGAGGCTGACCCGAGGCAAACCCATATTTTTTTAATAACCCACTATTTTTATCAAACCCTTTCCAGCGTTCTTCCGGTAGTGGCGTAAAGTGTTGCGTCGTGTCGAAAATCGTCTGGTAAAAATTTTCAATACCCACACAATTTCCAAAATGTACATCCATTCCGGTAACGGCCATCGGCACCAAAGGAATCGACGATTGACCGTTGGTTTGACTATTTTCGGGCAAATAATTTTCCACAATCATGTGGGCATTTGTTCCCCCAAAACCAAAGGAGTTAATTCCTGCCTGTTTGTTTTTATCGGTCCATTCGGTCGTTGCCAAAATCATCTGATCCGTTCCAATCCAGCCATTATCCGATTTTAATCCCGCCGCTAAATTGATGTTGGGTGGAATTTTATTTTTTTGCATAGCCAATAATACTTTCCCTAATCCAGTCATTCCCGCCGCCGTCAACAGATGGCCCATATTTGATTTTACAGAACCAAGTTTGGGTTGAACATGATGATCGGCAAAGAAATTCGCAATCGAATTTAATTCGGTTTTATCACCGAGGGGTGTTCCGGTGGCGTGGCATTCCAGATACTGCGTATTTTTGGGATTGAGGTTGGCAGCCTCGTAAGCGCGTTCGAACGCCAGTCGTTGTCCTTTTGGATTCGGGCTTAATAAAAATTTTCCGCGACCATCATTCGAAAGACCGATGCCACCGATGACGCCGAGGATTTCATCCCCATCCCGTTCGGCATCGGCCAATCTTTTTAGCACCACCATTCCCGCTCCTTCGGAAGAAACCAGCCCGGACGAATCCTGATCCAGCGGAACAAATTTCCCGTCGTTGGGTGCGTAGGCGTGAAAGATCGAAAAGCCCATATGAATAAATAATTGATCGGACGCACAAACCGCTCCTGCCAACATTAAATCTGCTTTTCCCGTAACTAATTCGTCGGCGGCTAATTTAATTGCGTAAAGTGAAGTTGCACAGGCCGCATCGAGTGCGTAGTGTGTTCCGCCTAATCCCAACGCTTCGGCTACTAATTCGTTGGGTGTATAATCGAGGATGCCTCCGTTGGGCGGTCGCTGTTCGGTGGATGGAATCGTAAACTCCGGATCATCTAATAATTCGCGAACGGACGCACTTAAAGTATCGGTATAAATTTCCGCTAACTGCGCGTGCGAGGTACTGGTCGGAAACGATAAATTTCCCAAAACCAAACCACAGCGTTTTAATAAATCGGGTCGGTCGGCATAGCTGGCAGCGGCCAATGCTTCGCGGGCCGTTTGTAAAGACCACTGGTATAGTTTATCCTGCGCAGCCAGATAATCGGCTTCCATTTGATATCCATTTGGATCAAATTTAAAGTCCCGAATGTATCCTCCTCGTAGGGAGTAGCATTTGTCGACAATTCCTTTTTCGTCTTGAAAAAATCGTTGCGGATTTACCCCAAAGTCTGCGGCGGTGGCCAGCCCGGTCAGGTCTTTTGATCCCAGTAGATTTTCCCAGAATTCCTCCATGGTGGTGGAACCGGGAAATAAACCGGACATGCTTATGATTGCTATCTTCGTCATGTTTGTTTCGAGGTTTTTATATTTTTTTTAATCTCGTATTTACTTAGTTGTTCGTTCCTTCCGCTCTCTCTGCCTGCGCAAATCCGTGAGAAAAATCTAAAATTCCTCTCAACGAAGTGTTTGTTTCGAGGCTATCTTGTTTTTAGAGTTTCGGATTCTTGCTGTCCGCTACTTACTTTTGTCTTACTAACTCCGGATTTTCTGCCTTGATCAGCTGTAAAATTACTGCCTCCATAAACTCACTAACTTATTGCCCGAGGCACTAAGTACATGGCACGATATTTTGTCGCATGTTCTATATGAAGTCAATACTGATAAAAGATTTAAGTGAAGAGTCACGGCTGGATTTAGAGAAATTATATCATACCTCCAAGAAGCCTCGGCTTAGGAGCCGAGCACAAATGATACTATTATCTCACAAGGGTTATGGATCATCTGAGATAGCAACCATTGTTTTGCTTAATAAGCGTAGCGTACAACGGTGGATACAACGTTATATAGCTGAAGGAATAAAAGGATTATATGATGCGCCTCGCAGTGGCGCACCACCAAGAGTGACAGCTGAATATATTGAGCAACTTTTACAGACTGTGAGACGAAGACCTCGTTGCTTAGATCTACCTTTTTCTATGTGGACGTGTGAACGACTTGCTGATTACATGACAGAGCAAACAGGTATAAGAATTCAAAGAAGAGCTGTGAACAAATATTTGAATAAGAATGGAATCGTTTTGAGTAAGCCTCAACATAAAATATCAAGTCCTGATCCAGATTATCTGGTAAAAAAAAGGCGATTGAGATGACAAGGGATAATTTAAAATCAGGAGAAGTGTTTTACTATGCTGACGAATTTAATGTAAGTTGGCTACCATCTTTGCGCCCTATGTTAAGCCCTAAAGGACAGCAGATTATGATTCCTACACCAGGTCAGCCGAACAAATATTATGGTATTGGAGGGGTTAATTACCATACTGGTGAAACCCATGTTATTTTCAAGAAAAGAAAACGAAGAAAAGAAATGGCTGAGTTTTTAAACCTGTTATTGGAAAAACATCCAAATGAAACAATATATTTAGTGTGGGATAATGTATACACGCATAAAGACCACGAAATAGAAGAAATTATTAGAGCTGAGGCAGGTAGACTTGTAATATTATATCTACCTACATACAGTCCTTGGCTAAACCCTGTTGAGATGCTTTGGAGATATTTCCGACGTGAAGTCACCCATTGCGAACTCTTTGAGTCTGTAAAAAAATTATTAGAAGCTTCAAAAGATTTTTTTGAACGCTATAATAAAATGCCTAGGAAAATTCTCTCAGTTATCGGGTCCAATGTACTCATGCGACAGAATTTAATGCCTTGTACTTAGGCCTCGGGCAACGCAAAGCAATCCTATATGCATGTTTTACAATACTAAAAAGCAAAAGCACATTTTGTTGATGTGTACCAATTTAGCTTTTGACGCTTTTATTGGACATGAATTTATTTTGTGTATTTTTTATTATAAAATCATATTGTTTTATTTGTTAAGGTTTTTCCGGAAAGCTATTATTACCCTCTTTCGAAAAAAAAAGGCATACTTATTGTTGAATTTCATATACGATACTGAAATATATGTAATGGCATTTTTTATTGACCACCTTTAATAAAAAATGGACGATTTGATAGAAGAGACTTTATCCTTCGATGAAAATTTTAATACAAATTCAGTTAATTATTTCGTTTATCGTGTTCTTTGGAGTAAATCTCCATGGACAAAATATTGAATTTACCCTTCGTCTTAATATCACCACATCAGCATATGAAGTATACGCAAGGTCTGACTTTGATGATGCCTCCTTTTTCGTAGGTGGCGGAAATCAACTGTCTTTGGTATTGCCTGCTTCGGTCAATGATGCTCCTATCGCAATCCAAACAGCTAATGGTGGACTCTGGCTTGACAATTCTCAGATATATGCTCCCGAAGCGGACTCAGCACACGATTTTCATAGTATCGCCTCCAATGGTTCCATTATTGAATTTATAAGTAATGAAGAAACATTGCTGTTTTCTTTTAGCTTTCCTGGAAACCCTTGCATTGCTGATATTCGATTATTTGAAAATAATTCGGATCCTCAAACCTCCGATCCAGGAATGGAGGGAGGTGATTTCAATAATTATTTTGCGAACGTATTTGATCTTACTGATTATTATAATGGAAATTATAGTAATACCGGAACCATCTGTTTATCACCTCCAACCATAGATATTACTCAGATAACGGTCTTGCAGGACAGCGTTAATACGGTTTGTACGGCTATAATTGATCCCAATCCTGGTGATATCTTTAACGCAAGCCTCTGCTCACCTGCCCCTGGTAATGGTATAGCGGAAGTAGTAGTATCTGCTGATCAATTATGCTTAACCTACACGGCTCTTCCAGGGTTTATCGGAAGCGATGAGGTCTGCATTACCGTCTGTGACCAAACTGGTTTGTGCACTACCTCTATTATCCCCGTTGAGGTAATACCCAATGGTTGTCCTGATACTGATGGGGATGGTATTTGTGATCAGGTTGATAATTGTCCACTGATTCCTAATCCTGATCAGGCAGATTGCGATAACGATAATGAGGGAGATGTTTGCGAAACGGATAGTGATAACGATAATGTTCCGGATGCCTGTGATATTTGTGTGGGCAATGATGCAACTGGAGATACAGATGGCGACGGTATCTGTGATGACCTTGATAATTGTGTTTTTATTATGAATGTCGACCAGGCAGATTGTGACAACGATGGCGAAGGGGATGTCTGCGAAATTGATACGGATGGAGATAATATACCGGATGGCTGCGATATTTGTACGGGAGATGATGCAACCGGGGATACGGATGGTGACGGTATTTGTGACGATACTGACAATTGTGTTTCTACCGTGAATCCCGATCAGGCAGATTGTGATAATGATAATGAAGGGGATGTTTGCGAGGTCGATTCTGATGGAGACAACGTACCGGATGCGTGCGATATTTGTACCGGTAATGATGCATCGGGTGATACGGATGGGGATGGTATTTGTGATGATATTGATAATTGTGTCACTGTCGTTAATATCGATCAGTTAGACTGTGATGATGACGGACAAGGGGACGCTTGTGCTCCGGATACGGACAGCGATAATATACCGGATGGCTGTGATATTTGTATGGGAGATGACGCATCAGGCGATACAGATGGCGATGGTATCTGTGATGATATTGACAACTGTGTGTTGGTCTTTAATCCTGCACAGGCAGATTGTAATAACGATGGCGTAGGAGATTTTTGTGAGATGGATAGTGATGGTGATTCCGTCCCTGATGTTTGTGATATCTGTGAAGGTAACGATGCTTTTGGGGATAGTGATGATGATGGTATTTGTGATGAAATCCCGGATTGTAATACTTATCAATTCCAGGTGAGTAATGACGCAACGGAATGTGTACAGCCTTTTACAGATGTTAATTTGACCGTAGAAGCAATCAATTCAAATGTCAATCTTGATTTATTTGAAATTACCTGGACGGGCCCGAATGATTTTATTTCTACTAACCCAGGTGCGGTTTTGCCCAACATTCAAAGTGAAGATGCGGGGACCTATATTGCTGAAATTACCAGCTTAGAAGCAGGTTGTCAGTATCTGTATTCCACGGTTGTGGATGTAACGGTCATTCCAAATGAACCACAGATAAACGCTTCTGCTACCGTAGTTTGTCCTGGAAATGAACTACTGCTCACTATCTCAGAATACGAAGGAACAGAAGTACACTACGAGTGGAACGGGCCCCGTGGCAGTACCACATCCGGCGCTTATCCGGATCAGTCAGTATTAAGTATTTCAAATTTTACGGCAAATGATGCGGGGGCTTATCGGGTTTTAGTAACGGTCGACGAATGTAGTTCCATCTGGTCTTCTACCGTAGAGATAGCTTTACAACCGGCTTTGAATGCTCCTCCCATATCAGGGACAAATGAAGTTTGTGCAGGTGGGATTATTTCCCTCCAAACTTCGGTCATTGCTGACGAATATATTTGGACAGGACCCAACGGGTTTACAGCTGATCAGCCTAATCCTCACATTACTATTTCAGCAAACAGCCAGCACGAAGGGATTTATTCTCTCCGGGTAGTTACCAATGATTGTACTTCTCCCGTTAGCACTTTTCAAATAAATTTGAGCGATACACCGACTACACCTATTTTAGAATTAACCAACGAAATCTGCTCGGGAGATGATATAATATTGAGCGTTGTAAATCCTACCGCTGCGTCTTATCAATGGATTGCTCCTTCTGCTTCCCCCAACAGTTCTTTTGGTGTGTTGGGCGACCCAAACAATGTCGTCTGGACGGTAGGTAGCAGTACTCAAATTTCTCCAAGTCTTAATCCTGCATTTTATGAAACAGGAATGTGGCGGGTACAAGCTTTAAATGATCTGGGATGTGTTTCCGAAATTTCCACTGCGCAACCTGTCAATATTGTAAACCCACCAGCCACAGCGGTTGTCTCTTCGGAAGGGGATGTTTGCGAAAACGCTCCGGTATATTTACACGCTGATCCTGTTCCGGATGTCACATTTTACTGGTATGACGGAAATCCTGCTAGTGCGCCCGCGGGTACTTTAGTAGCAATAGGCAACGACCCTATTCTCTTTAATGTATCACCTGGGTTACACGAATATTTTGTGGAGTCTGTTCGGAATGGATGCTCCTCAGATACCTACGGCCGGGTGGATGTCAGCGTATATGAAAAACCAATATTATCGTCAATCAATAATCCAGATATTTTCTGTGCTGGAGAAACTATTCAGTTGCAGGGACCTGATATTCCTGATGCAACTTACCATTGGATCGGACAAAATGGATTTAATTCGAATGCACAAAACCCAATTATTTCGGGGATAACCTACGAAGCAGAAGGTACCTACCTTTTATATGTAGAGGTAAATGGTTGTGCGTCTGACCCCTTAACGACCGAGGTGATTTTAAGTCCGGAAATAGCAGTACCCATTGCTATCAATAACGGACCGGTTTGCACCGGGGGAGATTTACTGCTAAGCGTAGCTAATATAGATTCAACACTGACCTACGAGTGGTTTGATTCTATCGGAAGTGTAAGTATTGGAACTGGACCAGAAATATTGTTTGAGGAAGTCGAAGCCGATATGGCGGGTACATATTATGTGGTCGCTTCTCTAAATAATTGTAGCTCTAATCCTGCTCAGGTAACAAACTCTGGAGAAGATGCTTTTTCTCAGGTGGTAGTGGAAATAGCAGATTCGGATGCCGCGTATGTAGGTGATCCATTATTTGCCTGTGAAAATTCTATCACGGTGAATGCCTTGACTTCTACTACCGGAAGCGGTCTTTGGACGGTATTAAATGGCGGTCCTAACACGACCATTCTGCAACCTGGGCAATCTAGTAGTCTGGTTATCAATTTACAGGAAGGAATTAATGAATTACTATGGTCTGTAACCAGTAATAGTTGTGGAACTATCGCAACGGATACACTTCGTATCGAGTGGAGTAATTTCCCCGTTGCTCAAGACGATGTTTTTGAAATCGAATATAATGAGCCATTAAATGATATGATTGTTTTCGAAAATGATCTCCTCAATACGGAAGAATTTGAAATATCAATTGCGACGGATGTTGAAAATGGCAGCTTAGTATTACTGGATAATAATGTACTGGCATATTGGCCCGATCAGGGATTCATCGGCACAGAAAGTTTTGAATACAATATCTGTAATAAAAATTGTGAAGAATTATGTGATGTTGGATTAGTGACTATCCGGGTGGCAGTTGGAGAGGACTGTGAGGCTGCTTCGGTGATGACTCCCAACGGAGATGGCTACAATGATACTTTTATTATTACTTGTGTATTAAACCATCCTGGATCTATACTTTCAATCTATAACCGCTGGGGAAATGAAATTTATTTCAATTCTGATTATAAAAATGATTGGGAAGGTACTTATAACGGTAGTCCTCTGCCATCCGGAACTTACTACTACAACTTACAACTCAACGACAGCGAAGAGACTAAAATTTCCGGATATATTTATATAGAGCGATAAGTTAATTTAAATGAAATTATGAGAACAATAAAAATATTATTTTTCCTTGTTGGTCTGTTTTGGACCGTTGTGTTAGGGGCACAGCAAGAGGCACAGTATACTCAGTTTATGTTTAACAAACTGGCTTTTAATCCTGCTTACGCAGGAAATGCGGGCTTTCCCTGTTTCTCCGTTTTGCATCGTAGTCAATGGGTCGGATTGGAAGGGGCTCCCGTTAGTCAGGTATTAAATTTTCATACGCCGCTGAAAAACGAACCGGTGGGTATTGGAATGACGATTTTACACGACAAAGTAGGACCCGCCAGTAAGTGGTCTTACCAATTAAAATATAGTTATAGAATTCCGGTGGCAAATGGAAAATTGTCCATCGGACTACAAGGTACGCTAAAAAGATATCGGGTCGACTTTAGCGCCACCAACGCCATTCAACAAGGAGATGTCTTACTATTGGATGATCCGGCCAGTAAGATTTTTCCCAATTTTGGAGTCGGTTTTTACTACCAGAATAATAAATTTTTTCTCGGGGCCTCTCTGCCTAATATTTTAGGCGCCGATTTATCTTTCTCTAAGGAAACCGAATACCGTACAGACTTTTCTCAGGAAACACCACATTTTTATTTTATGGGTGGATTGATTCTGAATAGTGAAAGTATTGCCAAATTTAAACCATCCATCCTTGTTAAGTATACACAACACGCTCCGGTAACCATAGATTTAAATACCATGGTGATCTTATATGATAAGTTCTGGATTGGTGCCAGTTATCGGATGGGAGGAGACATTGGGGCCAGCATAGGGGAGTCAATTGACGCTATTATTCAGATTCAATTGTCCAGATCATTACGCGCCGGATTTGCTTATGATTTTTCATTGTCTAAACTGCGGGACTATAACTCGGGGACTTACGAATTTATGCTGGATTATTGTATCAAAAAAAATGATCAGGTCTTGACTAATCCAAGATTTTTTTAAACAGCTTCAAAGATTATCACGGAGTTGAATAGTTGAATAGAAAATAAAATAAAATAAAGAAATTAAATTATGTGCCAGTTAATAACGACAATAAATAAAAAAATAATAGGGTGTGTTTTGTTTTTATTCCTCGGCTATGGGACAACGGTTGCTCAGCATAATACTTCTGGAGATCGTATGTATGAAAATATGGCTTACAAAGATGTTATTAAATTTTACGAATCAAAAGATCAACTGAGTTTAGAGGAAATGGAGCAAATCGCTAATGGCTATCGTCTTAATCACGATACGGAAAATTCTGCCCTTTGGTTTAGTGAAGTGGTTAAGGAAGAAACCAATCCGATCAATTTCCTTTACTATGCCCAAGCCCTACAAAGTAATGGAGCTACTAAAAAAGCGAAAGAATATTTTCTGAAATATAACGAATTAATTGGACTCGAAAATTCGGACCAAAGAGGTGTGTATCTCGCCGACGCTATCGACCGGATGAATGACTGGAAAAATGACGAAGATATTATTCTTGAAAATGAAAAAGCCATAAATTCTGAAAATCTTGATTTTAGCCCGACTTTTTACAAGGATGGGATCGTCTTTGTCTCTTCGCGAAAACTGACAGATAGTAAAAAATATAAATGGACGGATGAGTATTTTATGAACTTATACTACGCTGTGCTTAACAAGGAAGGAGCTTTAGAAAACGTTCAGTCTTTTTCAGAATTGATCAATTCAGAATACCATGAAGGCCCCGTAGCTTTTAACAAAAGTTTTGACAGAATATTTTTTACCCGTAATGATTATCTCAATGGGAAACTAAAAAAGAACAAAAAAGGGGTTGTGAAACTCGGAATTTTTACGGCTATCCGGGATGGCGAACACTGGACAGCGCCGAAGTCACTTAGTTTCAACACGGCGGAGTACGAAGAGTGCCACCCGTCAATTACTGCCGATGGTAAATCTCTTTATTTCGCTTCTGACCGGGAAGGCGGTCAGGGAGGTATGGATATTTACGTAGTAGAATTTGAGGCAGGAAAATGGAGTGAACCTACTAATCTGGGGCCTACCATAAATACGCAGGGCAACGATGTTTTTCCGTTCATTCACGATGATGGTACACTTTATTTTGCTTCTGACGGATGGGGAGGATTAGGAGGGTTGGATATTTTTCATAGTGAAAAAGATGGATTAAATAATTGGATTCCGGTGACCAATATGGGACATCCGTACAATTCCAGAAAAGATGACTTTGGCTTTGTACTCAATGTGTTGGGAACGGAGGGCTACCTGAATTCTTCGAGAGATGGAGGCAAAGGGAGAGATGATATTTATAGTTTTAAACGTCGGTCGTTTGACGAAGCGACCACCGAATCACCCGGTTCTGATAATGATGCAAAAGTTATTATCTACGAAACAACCAATAACTATTATACAGAAATGTCAGTGGATAAAAAGGAAACGTTGAAGGAAGACAAATCACAAAATCAATTAACCGAATCCCAACTTCCGGAGGTAGTCGCCAAAGAGGAATTAGCAAAAAATAACGAGAAAGAAAAAACTAATAATGTGACCACCAAAACCTTGTCGACCCTTGATCTGATGATCAGAAGAGATCGGCATGAAGTAGGTGAAGTGTTTGAATTGGAAAATCTTTATTATGGTTTTAACAAGCAACAAACCAATAAAAAAGGATTAATGGAACTGGACCGGTTGATCAGATTATTGAAGGAAAATCCTGAAATTAAAATCGAACTTTCTGCTCATACAGATTCCAGAGGAAGAGCCCGCTACAACACATGGTTGTCGAGGAAAAGAGCAGAAGGGGCAATGAAATATATAACGGATCAGGGGATAAGCACCGACCGTATTATTGCCATTGGATACGGCGAAACCAAACTGCGAAATCATTGTCAGGATGGGGTTGACTGCCTTGAAAAATACCATCAGGCAAACCGTAGAACTGAAATTAAAATTCTGAAAAAATAAATTGAAGCGCTATTTTAAAACAGCTTCATTATATGTATTAAATTCTAAGCTAGAAAAATTTTATAAAAATCTTTAATTTTTAAAATTATGGTAACAAAAATTCAACAAGTAGTCTTTTCTATCCTCTTTCTGTTTGTCGGTATCAGCGCAAATAGTCAGGATATTGATTTTAATGTACGGTATAACGGAGCCACCGATGCCTACGAAGTCTACGCCAGACCCACATTCACGAATCCTCTTTACTTCGTAGGAGGGGGAAGCCAGATTTCAGTCTTGCTACCGGCCTCTACAAGCGATCTTCCCCTAATTATCAATCCAGTTAATGGAGGTTTATGGACGGATAATTCACAGGTATATGCCCCCGGAGCTGATCCGCTACATGATTATCACGGAATTGCAACCAATGGTGCGGTTATTCCATTTGTAAATGGTGTTGAAGTTTTACTGTTTACTTTTAGTTCTATCATCCCCGAACCTTGTTCGGATGTAGTACGCTTATTTGAAAATGGCACAGACCCAGGGCCTGGAGCGGTGGGTATGAACGGTGGAGATTTTCAAATGTTTTTCGCCAATGCTTTCGATCCTTTTAATAATAATTGGAGAATGAATTATTCAAATCCTGGTCAGTTATGTCCAGAAGGCCCAGTTGTGATTTCTAACCCAATAACTACTCCTCAGAGTGTAACCGCAAATATCTGTGTACCTATTCTGGATCTCAATGAAAATGATAGTTTTACGGCAACACGATGTTTTGGTAGCCCTTCAAACGGAACTGCAACCACTACTGTTTCTGGTAATACTCTTTGTGTGGAATATACGCCCACGGGAAATTTTACAGGACAGGATGACATTTGTATCGTCGTTTGTGATCTTGCTGGATTATGTGATACGGTTTCTGTACCCGTTACCGTTACTCCCATATTGGATCCGATTATCTTACAGGAGCCACCCATCGTAATTGTTACTCCGATTACTACGGTTCAAGACTCTTCGGTAAGCATTTGTACTGCGATTTTAGATCATAATACCGGTGATACTTTTACGACAAGTTTCTGTGGAGGAGCGCAGCAAAATGGTACGGCATCTGCCTCCATCGTAGATAATGTGCTATGCTTGGAATACTTGCCAAATACCGGATATACGGGTGAAGATGATATCTGTATCGAGGTATGTGATCAGGCAGGCAATTGTGACGCGGTCAATATTCCTGTTTCGATAGTTCCAACGCCGCTTGCATCCGATACTGCACAAAATCCAATTCTGGTAATGCCGCCGGCAGTTATTTCGGAAGACGTAGCATTAACCGTTTGTGGTCCTATTATAGATGCCAATATTTCTGATGTACACACTGTTGTCATCTGTGCACCACCAACAAATGCTACTGCTACGGCAGTTGTTAATAATGCAGATAATTCACTTTGTATCACCATCGATCCGGATCAGAATTTTATTGGATCAGATAGCGTTTGTGTCACCATCTGCGATCAGGGCGCGTTGTGTTTTAATTTGGTGGTACCAATTGAGGTTATCGCATTAAATTCACCACCTTTGGCCATAAATGATATAAACAATACACAGGTAAATGTTCCAACTAGTGGTAATGTGCTCAGAAACGATACCGACACGGATGGTAATGATCTTTCGGTAAACACAACTCCTGTCTCCATTAACGGAGGAACCGTTACTATTGACGCTTCGGGTAATTACACTTTTGTTCCGGACCTGGATTTTTCCGGTGATGCATCTTTTGAATATGAAGTTTGTGATAATGGTGTTCCTGGAGGGTGTGATACACGTACCGTTTCTATTGCCGTCATTGATATCACGGACCCGGAAAATAATGAAGTAATTGGTATTCCTGATAATTTCCAGATGGAAAATGATCTGCCTTTGTTTGCGAGCTTACTAAGCAATGATTCTGATCCCGATGGTGACTTTATCACCATCAATACGACTCCAGTTACGGCTCCGTCAAATGGAGTTTTAACGATTAATTTTGACGGAACGTTTAGTTACGTACCTGCGCCAGGATTTATTGGGGTAGAAACGTTCAGCTACGAGGTTTGCGATAACGGATCACCGCAAGATTGCGACATTGTTCCCGTAACAATTACCGTTCTTGATGGCGACGGTGGTAATGATGTTTACGCAACAGATGACTCTCACATCGGCGAAGAAGATGGAATATTCCTTGGAAACGTACTTCTAAATGATAACAATCCTGAAATAGGATTAATGACGGTTTCAATCTTTCCATTAGTAGCACCCGAACACGGTACCTTAGTACTGAGCCCCGATGGAACTTATATTTATACGCCAGATCCAGGTTTTACGGGGAACGACCAGTTTGTTTACCGGGTTTGTGATATAGGATTGCCAAGTGCGTGTGACAGTGCCACCATGTACATTAGTGTTTTAAATGTTTCTACGGATCTGAAATTGAAAGTAATGTTACAAGGAGCCTTATTTGAATCTCCTGATAATCTTATGCGGGCTGATCTGGTTGCGGCAGATTTAGTTCCGTTAGATCAACCGTACAACGTTTTGGATCAGCCATTATACGCATCTCGGTTTTTACACGTACACGGTGGAAATGAAAAAACAACCCCCGAAGTCCTCAATGCAAATGCAGGAACACCAGACGCTATTGTAGACTGGGTATTTGTGGAATTAAGAAGCGCCTTCGATTCTTTAATCGTGCTGCGAACCTTGTCCGCATTAGTACAGAGAGATGGGGATGTAGTAGATGCTGCGACGGGAGGATTAATCTATGTAGACAGCCTGCCAGACCAGTTTTTTGCCATAGTAAAACACCGGTCTCACCTCGGAGTTATGACGGCCGCTCCGGTTGTTACCAATAGGAAAGTTGCAAGTTTTGACTTTACTACTGCCAGCAATATTGAACTTTATAACATATCTCCTGGATATAATGGTTTGGAGCAGGTAACGATTTCCGGACACAAAGCACTATGGGCCGGTAACTGTAATGCAGATGACAGAGTCAAATACGACGGAGTCGGTAACGATAGACTTATTATTAATTCTAATGTTATTCTTGATCCGTCAAACACTTCAGGTACCCTGAATTATGATAATGCCATCGGTTATTATCTTGGGGATGTTAACATGGATGGAAAAGTAAAATATGATGCGATTAGTAATGATCGTATCTTATTACAGTCAAATATTTTAAATTATCCATTGAATACAGCATTACTGAATAACTTTAATTTACTCATAGAACAGGTGAAATAGACTTGTTAAAGGGTAATAAGTCTAATCATCAAAGCAATGAGTCTGCTGACTGAACGATCAGTCGGCAGACTAATTTTTAAACAACTTTTAATGTTTATAAAATGAAATTACATAAAATGGTATTCTTTGTGCTTTTACTTTCCGGATGGCCGGCAGATAAAGTAGTGGCACAGCAACTGGATTTTGAGTTACGCTATAATGACGCAGCTGCTTTATACGAAGTGTATGCGACCCCTGATTCTTCCAATACCCGTTATTTTGTAGGTGGTGGATCTCAGTTATCTATCGTGTTACCCCAGGATTTGGCAGATATTCCATTGGAAATAACAACGATTGCCGGAGGACTATGGACCGATAACTCCACTATTTACGCACCGGCAGCAGACCATATTCACGATTTTCATGGGATTGCATCTAATGGCGCTATGGTAAATTTTGTGGAGGAAGAACCTTTATTATTATTCACTTTTGAATTGCCCGGTGGAATTTGTAGAAGCGATATTCGGCTATTTGAAAACGCAGAAGATCTGAATCCTAATGCGGCGGGAATGAATGGTTCTGATTTTAGAAATTTTATGGCAAATGTATTTAAACCATCAGAAAATAATTGGTTGAAAAATAAGCATGCTTTAAACGCTGACTGCCCGCATGCACCTTCGGTAGCGAATAATACATTAACTACCCGGGAAAACATCTCCGCAACTATCTGTATGCCGATTAATGATCCAAACGTCGGTGATCTTTTTGAGGGATCTCTTTGTGCAAATGTTTCGCCATCTTTAAATAGTATTTCAAATGTTAGTATCTCAGGAAACGAAATTTGTGTAGAATATATTCCAGCGGAAGGATTTGTGGGAACAGAAGCGATATGTATTGAGGTGTGCGATAATTCGGGGTTGTGTAATACTTCCACGGTTTCCATTTTGGTCGAACCTGAACCCGTCTATTCCAGTATTACCGCGTTTTCTGACCGTTGTCAAAATACTTTGGATTGGACTATTTTTGATCCTTCTATATTTGAATATTTTGAACTGGAGAGAAGCGAAGACGACGATAACTATGTATCCCTGGCAGTATTTGAATCAAACGGTCAAACCGAAAATACGCTTTTTAATTACGTAGATGAACAGGTTGAATTAAACTATTTTTATCGACTAAAACTGGTGTTTACTGATGGCCGGGTTAATTATGAGGAACCTTTATTTCTCAATACTATTTGTGAAGAAGAAATAATTTCTCATGCCTCTGTTAGTGCGGTAGCAAATGGTTGTGAAACTGAAATTCACTGGAGCATCACGGATGGACAGATAGGTTCTCGTTATGAACTGCAACGTAGTTCAGCGGAAGATGAATTTAAATCCTTAGTTTCAAGGGAGCATACCAACGAATTGTCAAACCTGGCATTTCACTTTACGGATAAGGATACCAAAGGGGATCACCATTATCGGATAAAGATAGTGTATATGGATGGTACCGAAACTTATTCCGAAAGCGTATTCGTCGCATCTGATTGTAAGATAGAAAGCAAATTTTTGTTGTACCCAAATCCAATCAGTCAAAGTCAGCCGATTCTGACTATGAAGTTTATGGCCGAGACCAAAACGGTAAAAATCCTAATTTCAGATGTGAAAGGTCGAGTCGTAAGAAGATTAAATCTGGAGGTAGAATTAGGCATAAATACCCATCGGTTTGACGTAACGAATTTTGCCGCAGGAACCTATTTTATCGCCATTGAAGGAAAAGAAAATATTGTAAAATCATTTGTTAAAATAGATGAAAGATTCTAGAATGATAACTTCCTGACTGAATTATATTCCAATGGTCTATTTATTCATACTGTAAATTGATCCCGAACGATGTTTTGTCAATGTTCGGGCTCTCTTTTTTTAAAAATAACCAGTCTGATTTAAAAGCTTCATTAGAAAATGAGAATTCTGACAGAAAATATCCACCTGCGTATAAATTTTTTGCTTAAGTTTATACAAACTTCAACTTTCAGCCGGACAAGCGGATTTTAAATTGACATACTTTTTAGATGAACAGTCCCTGAAAGCCTGAACCACGTTAAAAAAAAGCCAACCGGAATAACTCAAAACCCTCTGACGCATCACTCAAAACCGCCGAATAATCCACATCGACATGGACGCCTTTTACGCCTCCGTAGAGCAACGAGACAATCCCGACTTGCGCGGTAAACCCGTCGCCGTAGGGGGCAGCCGGCAGCGGGGAGTAGTGGCCGCCGCCAGTTACGAAGCCCGTCGTTACGGCGTTCGTTCTGCCATGCCCAGTATTACCGCTCAACGACTCTGTCCCGATCTGATTTTTGTTAAACCGAGATTTGAAACTTATAAAATAGTCAGCGATCAGATTCGCGCCATCTTTGCCGAATACACCGACCTCATCGAACCCCTCTCTCTCGACGAAGCCTATCTCGACGTCACCGAAAATAAAAAAAATATTGCCTCCGCCACTCAGGTAGCCGAAGCCATCCGGGCCGAGATATTTGCCCAAACCCAGCTCACCGCTTCCGCCGGCGTTTCCTTCAATAAGTTCCTCGCCAAGATCGCCTCCGACATTAATAAACCCAATGGCATAAAAATAATTCGCCCCGCCGAAGCCCTCGCTTTTATAGAAACACTGCCCGTCGAAAAATTCCATGGCATCGGCAAAGTCACCGCCGCCCGGATGCACAAAATGGGGATTCGCAACGGCGCTGACCTCAAGCAGTTTGATGAAATTGAGATGTTTAAAAGATTTGGAAAAGCAGGACGTCATTACTACCGGATTGTCCGCGCCGAAGACCATCGCCCCGTCCAGCCCAACCGCCGTCGTAAATCTGTCGGTGCTGAACGCACCTTCTCCGAAGACCAAAAAGACCTCGACGCCATGTGGGCCCTCCTCGAACCCATCGCCGACAAAGTATTTGATTATATGGAAAAAAATGACAACTACGGCCGTACCGTCAATCTAAAAATGAAAACCCCCGACTTCCAGATTTTCACCCGCTCCAAAACCTACCA
>CALLPK010000040.1 GCA_938015415.1 uncultured Saprospiraceae bacterium | reverse complement strand
GACTGGGCCGTTTCTTACGAATCACTCCTACTTTCCAAATCACGACGACCCGATCAGCCCGCTACGATCCTACTCACGCCCAAAGATCAATACCAACACGAGTGCGTACAAGAAAGAACCAATTGCTACATGACTACTTTTGGAACCCATTTTTCAGGTGATTTCTTTCAGTCAGGTGTCCTCTGGTTACCGGACCAAAAATATATTTACCTACCCAACTGATAAAAAAAATCCGGTCTTAGCTAAAGGCAAGACCGGATCTTATATTATTCAACTTTAGCTAAAGGCAAAGTTGATCAATTGACTTTGTGTAAATAAATTGCTGCTTAGAAAGTAAACAATATTTTATTTGACACTTTTATAATACTCATTAAATAATCGAAAACAGGAAAGAGGAAATTTATAAAATAAAGTTTTATAACTCCTATCTACTCTATCAGGGAAAACTATTCCAAAATTCCTATAATTTCGTAAAACCTGCTAATCACGCCTCTTATTCTGTGACACAAGTTTAGGTCCTTACCTTCTAAATATAATTATTTTTTATATTTAAAATTTATTTTCACTGTGACGATCTTACGGATAAAAAAAATGAGTCACCAGCGTTAGCCGATGACTCATCTCTTTTACCATTACAGTTCTTCACTACTACGAAAACAATTTTCGCATATCCACCTTTTCTTTCACGATCTCCTCTACCCTTTCCATAGGTACTCTCTCCTGGACTAACGAATCCCGATCACGGATGGTAACCGTCTGATCTTCCATACTATCAAAATCAATGGTTACACAAAATGGCGTTCCTACCGCATCCTGTCGACGGTATAATTTACCGATACTCCCCGTATCATCGTAGTGCGTATTAAAAGAAAAACTGAGGTCTTTATGCAATTTTTTTGCGAGCGCTACGATCCCTGGTTCGTTTTTCTTAAGTGGTAATACCGCACATTTAACAGGCGCAATGGCCGGATTTAATTTTAATACATCCCGCATATTGTCTGATCCCGGGACCTGTTCTTCTACCAGTGCGTTACTCATCGTAGCTAAGAACATTCGATCACAACCTATCGAAGTCTCTACCACATAAGGCACGTAATTTTCCTTGGTTTCCGAATCAAAGTACTGAATCTTACGACCAGATAATTCCTGGTGCTGTGATAAATCAAAATCTCCCCGAGAGTGAATCCCTTCTAATTCTTTAAATCCAAAAGGAAAATCAAATTCGATATCCGTCGCTGCTTTCGCGTAATGCGCCAAATTATCGTGATCGTGCCAGCGTAATTTTTCGGCAGGATGTCCCAGACTGGTATGCCATTGCATCCGCTTTTCTTTCCACTTTTCGAACCACTCGTCTTGTGTTCCGGGTTTGATAAAAAACTGCATTTCCATCTGTTCAAATTCCCGCATCCGGAAAATAAACTGACGGGCTACGATTTCGTTTCTAAACGCCTTACCAATTTGTGCAATTCCGAAGGGAAGTTTTTGTCGCGTCGTTTTTTGGACATTACTGAAGTTTACAAAAATACCCTGCGCCGTTTCGGGTCGTAAATACAATTTACCTTCTTCTCCCGCAATATTTCCCAACTGCGTAGAAAACATCAGATTAAACTGACGTGCTTCGGTCCAGTTTTTTGATCCACTGTCCGGACAAGCAATCCCGTATTCTTCGATCATCGCTTTCAGATCGCCCATATCTTCGTTGGTCATGGCGGTCGCCAAACGCTTGGCAGTAGCCGCGTGCTTTTCCGCGTTGGCGAGTACCCGAGGATTGGTCTTCCGAAACTCCGCTTCGTCAAAAGCATCACCAAAACGTTTCGCTGCTTTGGCAATCTCTTTATTGATCTTCGCTTCAATCTTATCCATATACCCTTCAATCAGCTGATCCGCCCGGTACCGCTTATTGGAATCCTTATTATCAATTAACGGATCATTGAACGCATCTACGTGACCGGAAGCCTTCCAAACTTTAGGATGCATAAAAATCGCCGCGTCAATTCCGACAATATTATCATTCATCTGCACCATAGATTTCCACCAATATTGCTTCAGATTGTTTTTTAATTCTACCCCATAAGGACCGTAATCGTACACTGCACTCAGTCCATCATACACTTCACTGGATTGGTAAATAAAACCGTACTCCTTACAGTGAGCTACTACTTTTTTAAATTCGTCTTGTCTATTCATTGTATTGTTGAGTTGTTGAGTTGTTGAATCGCTTCGCTTGTTGAGTCGCTTCGCTTGTTGAATCATTAAGAATTTTTTAATGAATAATGCACTTCTCTCGCGTTGACGAGCATTATTCATTTTTCATTATCTCATTATTCACTATTATAACCCTTTAATTAAAATTCAGATTTAAAATGAAACTTCACATCCGGATAATTTTCCTGCGCCATATTTAGAGCCCAGGAAGATTCTGCCAGGAAGACCAGTTGTCCATCTTTATCTTTCGCCATATCTCGGCTACGGCGTTTTTGCATTTCTTTTAATTGCTCCGGATTATCTGATTCTACCCAGCAGGCCTTGTGTAAAGCAACCGGTTCGTAATCACAGGAAGCACCGTATTCGTGTTTTAAGCGGTATTGAATGACTTCAAATTGGAGTGCTCCGACCGTCCCGATAATTTTTCGGTTATTTTCCGTTTTGGTAAAAAGTTGTGCGACCCCTTCGTCCATTAGTTGAGTTAACCCTTTGGCCAATTGTTTGGACTTTAGAGGGTCTGCGTTATTCACGTACCTGAATTGTTCGGGCGAAAAACTGGGAATACCTTTAAAGTTCAATACCTCTCCTCCTGTAACGGAATCTCCGATTTTAAAGTTTCCACTATCGTACAATCCAATAATATCTCCCGGAAATGCTTCTTCTACCACTTCCTTACGAGCGGCCATAAAAGAGGTTGGATTAGAAAATTTCATTTTCTTTTCCTGACGTACGTGCAGGTAATTCGTATTGCGCTCGAAGGTACCAGAGCAAACTCTCAGAAACGCAATCCGGTCCCGGTGCCGCGGGTCGATGTTGGCGTGTATTTTAAAAACAAAACCTGAAAACTGATCTTCGTCGGGAAGCACTACCCGTTCCTCGGTAGTACGGGGCAGTGGCGAAGGAGCAATTTCTACAAAACAATCCAGTAATTCTTTTACGCCGAAATTATTAACCGCACTACCAAAAAATACAGGAGAGATTTCACTATTCAAATACGCTTTATGATCCAGTTCCGGGTAGACTTCCGTAATTACATTTACCTCTTCCCGTAGTTCAACGGCCAGTTTTTCTCCGACCAGTTCATCTAAACGGCTATCACTCAAATCCGTAAACTCAATAATGTCTTCTTTACTTTGCTTACCGTGGGGCGCAAATAAATTTAGCTTTTTTTCGTAAAGATTATAGACGCCTTTAAATCGTTGCCCCATCCCAATCGGCCAGGAAAGCGGAGTAACGTTGATGCCCAATTTTTGTTCTACCTCGTCTAATAAATCAAAAGCATCTTTTCCTTCCCGGTCCAGTTTATTAATAAAAACAATGATCGGTGTTTTACGCATCCGGCAGACTTCCACGAGTTTTTCAGTTTGCGACTCCACACCTTTTGCCACGTCAATCACTACAATCACACTATCCACCGCCGTTAAGGTTCGATACGTGTCTTCCGCAAAATCCTGGTGACCGGGTGTATCCAGGATATTTATTTTTTTATTTCGGTATTCAAAAGCCATCACGGAAGTTGCTACGGAGATTCCCCGCTGCCGTTCAATTTCCATAAAGTCAGAGGTGGCTCCCCGCTTGATTTTATTAGATTTCACGGCTCCCGCAACTTGAATCGCTCCACCAAACAGCAATAGTTTTTCGGTCAGGGTGGTCTTTCCTGCATCAGGGTGACTAACAATCCCAAACGTACGCCGTTTTTCTATTTCTTTTTTATTACTCATTTTTGTAATTTCAGGGGGCAAAGTTAAGGAATTTTAGGAGGATTTGACGAGTAACTGCCAAATCTGCAACCTTAGGGCAAGTTAATTGTCAATTATATTGTCTCCCTATTTAGATCTTTCTATTTGTGATTTTCCTTAAGCACATTTTACCAGCATTGCCGATCTGGTTAACAGTCAAAAACACCAAAATTAAGTTATGAAAACTATTTACTTTGTCTTCCTACTATGTTGTACATTTCCTCTTTCTGCTCAATATTCCATTTCCGGTATTTTAAAAAATGATCAGAGTGAAATCGTTGAATTTGCCAATATCGTCCTCTACGAAGTAGAAGGGGACAAACTGGTAAAAGGAGTTATCACCGATGCCGATGGTAGTTTTAAAATAGAAAAAGTTAAATCCGGCAATTTTTACCTCAAGGCCATGATGCTTGGTTATACAGATTTTCAATCTGAAGCTTTTATTCTGGATGAAAATAAAACCAGTCATACCATTAATTTGGTCATCACATCCGAAGCACAAACCCTTGATGCCGTAGAAGTGGTTGCCAAAGTTCCGTTACTAGAACAGCGAGCCGACCGAATGGTCGTCAACGTGGCTAAAAGTTTGACCAGTGTCAGTGGTAGTTTGATGGAAATCATGAAAAAAGTACCGGGAATGCTCGTTGTCAACGGCCGGCTCAGTATGGCCGGAAATAGTAATCCAACTATATTGATCGATGGCAGAACAACGCAATATCTGGATATTCAGTCGATGCTCCGCGAAATGCCAGGTGATAATATTGAACGAATTGAAGTAATCCACCAGCCGGGCGCAGAATTTGAAGCAGCCGGAAATGGTCCGATTATCAATATTATTTTAAAGAAAAATAAGCTATATGGAACGAATGGCTCCCTACAGGCAGGAATCGGCAAGGCAAATCGCTGGCGATATAATGGTGGAGTAAATCTGAATGTCCGACAGGGAAAACTCAATTTTACGGGTGGTGCCGGTTATAGTTATAATGCCTATGAAGAAGGATTACTGGTAGATCGTGTGCAAAATGGCAATCGTTTTATTTCTGATAATCAAACCCCTTTTGATCCTAAAACTTACCGAGCCAACGTGGGCCTGGATTATTATTTAACTAAAAAACATACGATTGGTGTAGGTTTCAGAACGACTGGATCCAATAATGACCGGATAAATACGAACCTTACCGAAATTGAATATGCCGATGGCAGTCCTTCTACCCTGTTGGCAACCGATAACGATTTAACGCGTAACTGGGATTAACAATCGCGTAAATGCTTACTACGCCTGGGAGATGGATACGCTGGGACAAAAACTGGAGATTGACGGAAACTTTGCCACTTTTAATCGCGACGCTACCAGTCTCGTAAAGACGACTAACAAAACAGGAGATGATGTAAATTTTTCGGATGTAAGAAACGAACAGCCAGGTGACACCAAAATTTATACCGCCAAAGTAGACTACACCAAACCACTTTCCAAAGAAGTACAATTACAGTTTGGAGGGAAATTCAGTCGTGCTGATCTCGACAATGATTTGCAGTCATTTTATTTTGAAGACGAGGTTTGGAAGAATAATATTTTTCAATCCAATCATTATTTATTTGAGGAAGATATTGCGGCAGTTTATTCTAAACTAAGTTTTTCGGTTGGAAAATGGGAAGGTACCGCGGGACTTCGCTACGAAGCAAGTCACTCTGAAGGATATTCCATTACTTTGGATTCTACCAATACCCGGGACATCAATAAATTATTTCCAAGTGCCAGTCTCTCCCGTGATTTAACCGATCAATTAGCGCTGTCACTGGCGTATAGTTATCGGATTGAAAGACCACAATTTTACTCTTTAAATCCATTTGTCCGTTACATGGATCCGTTTACCTTAGAAAGAGGGAATCCACTGTTGCGTCCAGAATTTTCTCACAGCACCAAATTGAGTTTGGCATTTGAGAATCAGCCTTTTTTCAGTTTAGAATATGTAAAAACCGATAATATTATTTCGCTGGTTACCGAACAAAATGAGCAATTTCAGACGGAGGCTTTTGATGACAATCTGGATTCTTACCGAAAAATTGGCGGTAGTTTATTTTTCCCGCTTAGCTTTATTCCCGGGCTGGATGGATACGGAGGTTTTATGTTGTACAACGAAGAATATCGGGATGCTACCCGAGCAGGAAATGCGTATAATTCTAATCGCTGGAATTTCACCAGTTTCCTGCAAGCCAATTTTAAAATACCCGGTGAGATCAAAGCGGAGGTCAGTGGCTGGTACACGGGCGGGGGTCAGGACGGAATCATCCAATACGGACCAATGTACGGCGTGAGTGCAGGTTTACAGCGCAGCTTCCTGGACAAAAAACTGGATGTATCGCTAAGTTTTGATGATATTTTTAATCGCTTCTTTCACGGAAAGTTAGCCTACGATGATCTAAATGCAGATATCCTCAGTACTTGGAATAATAGAATTGTCAGTATGCGCGTCAGCTATAAATTCGGAAATCAATTTATGCAAAAAAAGAAGGGACGAAGAAATAGTGCACAGGAAGAGGTGAACCGGGCTAGTGAAGGTAACTGACCGATCCCGTAGGGTGGCGTGCAACAGCACGACAAGGCAGGCTGTACAAAAAACCCCTTGTCAAGTTAAGAAAGCAGGAATAAAAATATTATATTTATGATTAAGATATAATATTTACCATGAGGACAAAAAATGGAAAAAGTAGGGAAGAGATTTTGCTCTTTCCTCCAAGT